>NZOF01000198.1 GCA_002695185.1 Erythrobacter sp. | reverse complement strand
CGTCCGGGCAAGCTTCCCGACGAAACGATCTGGTCGAGCCGCGCGCTGGTCAAGGCCGAGTATGCCACCGGGCCCGTGCGTTTCGTGGGCGAACTGCTCGACGCGCGCGCCTACGGGGTGGATCCGGGCTCAGCCGTAGGCACCTCCACGGTGAATGTTCTAGAGCCTATTCAGGCCTACGCGGAATTCGACCTGGGTGAGATGGCTGGCGGCTGGAAGACGAGTCTTCAGGCCGGGCGCTTCACGATGAAATACGGTTCGGGTCGCCTCGTCAGCCGCATCGGCTTTTCCAACGTGCCGACATCTTTCACTGGCGCCCGGATCGCCCTCGCTTCGGCTGGCGACGACAAGGTCAGCCTCTTCTGGACCATGCCGCAGGAACGGCTGCCTGGCGATGCCGCATCCATTCGCGACAACGATTTCGAACTGGACCGCGAAGGAACCGACCTTCAGCTCTTCGGCGCCCATTACGAGACCAAGCTGGGTGGGCTCGGCGCCAACCTCGAACTCTACGGCTACGGTCTGCTTGAAGACGATCGTGCGGACCGTGCAACGCGCAACCGGCAGCTGTTCACTCCCGGTGTCCGCCTGTCACGAAAGCCGAAAGACGCGACGTTCGATTTCGATTTCGAGGCTGCCTATCAGCTCGGCACGATCCGCACGAGCAAGGCGGTCACGGCCGCAGAGCAGGATGTCTCCGCGTGGATGCTGCACGCTGAGGTGGGCCGTACTCTGGGTGGCCCGGCAGGCTTGCGCATCGCGGCACTGTTCGATGCCGCATCGGGCGACAGCGCGGGTGGCGATTACACTCGTTTCGATCCGCTCTTTGGCGCGCGCAGCGGCACCTTCGGACCGACCGCCAATTTCGGTCCGCTGTCTTTTTCCAACATCATCTCGCCCGGCCTGCGCATCGCGGCAAAGCCGAGCAAGCGCATCGATGGCTCGCTCTCGGCTCGCCTCGCCTGGCTGCAGCGCGCGACCGATTCCTTTGCGAAGACGGGCGTTGCCGATCCCCTCGGCAATGCAGGTCGCTTCGCCGGAACGCAGTACGAAGCTTCGCTGGGGTACTGGATCGTGCCCAAGTCGATCCGCTTTGCCCTTGGGGCAGCCTATCTCAGCAAGGGACGCTTCCTCGAACAGGCAGCCAACGCCCCCGATACCGGCGACACACGCTATGTCCTTTCGGATGTGACCTTCAGCTTCTGAGAATAGCGGAAGACTGCGAGGGGCCGTACAGCTTCCCCTTGGCCGCGCGGCCCCTCGCCTACGCTTCGATCAGCCCGGCGGTGAAGGCAATGCGCAGTGCTTCGGGCAGGCTCTGTACTTCGAGCTTGTCCATCATCTTCCCGCGATAAACCTCGACGGTGCGCGGGCTGATATCGAGTTCGAAGCCGATAACCTTGTTGGACTTTCCGTCGATCAGTCCTTCGAGCACGTCGCGTTCGCGAGCGGAGAGGCGGTCGAGCTTCTCCCGTGCCTGTACGGTGCGCGCTATCACCTGTTCAGTCTGTTCCAGGGTTTCAAAAGCAAGGTCTATCGTCTGCAAGAGATCTTTCGGCTCGCATGGCTTTTCCAGAAAGTCGGCCGCACCTGCTTTCATCGCCTTGACGGCTAGCCGGGTATCCCCCGCACCCGTGAGCACGATCGGCAAGATGTCCTGACGGTCACCAATCGCAGAAAGCACATCGAGACCGCTGGCCCCCGGCATATTCATGTCGAGCAGCATCACGGCTGGCTGCAGGTCGGCGACCTCGGCAATGAAATCATCGCCGGATGCGAACGATTGCAGGATCGTGTTCCGGTAGACTGAGAGCAGAGAATAGAGCTCTGACCGTATCACTTGATCGTCATCGACTATGTAGATGCAGCGCATAACGCGCTTTCATATCCGAAGGGCGATTAGCAGTCCATTGCGGGACTTCCAGAGGCGATCGTGTGATATAATCTCGTTCTAATGCTCCAGCGTCCAGCGCTTCGAACGGCAGGTCACGTGATTTCGGTACAAACACGATTGCGAGTGCGCCGAAGCTCCGTACATACGAACAGAATTGCAACGCGTCCCCCAGTACCACTTGTGCAAGTGTCGTCGTTTAAGATGCGCGCGCTAGGTTTGCGCCTGCACTTCTTCCCCATCGGTATCGGAGGAATCGGTGTCGGGCGAAAGGAGAACGAATTCGGGGAAGTTGATTGTCAGGATCGCGCCGCGCTCGGGCGCCTGACGCGATGAAATGGCGATATCTCCACCGATCTCCATCACGATCTGGCGAGATATGTAGAGCCCCAGGCCGGTACCCTTGTCGGAGTCTTTGGTCGTCGTAAAAGCGTCGAATGCTGTCTGGGAATGGCTTAGCGAAAGCCCCCCGCCATTGTCGGTAATGGTGATGCGAAGTCCCGATTCCACAAGCTCGGCGGCCAAGCCTATCGTGCCGACAAATCCTTCCTCTTCCGACTCGCGTCGCGTCGCGATGGAATCGACCGAGTTCTGGATCGCGTTGACCAGAACCTGTTCGAGACCGACACGTGGCGCGACTATCCGGATCGGGGGGCCATCGGGCAGGGCGATGTTCACGCCGACATCGTGCTGGACCAGCAAAGGGCGCATGAACGAAAGGGTCGCCCCGACCACCTCGGCCAGATCAAGCACCTCGGTCTCGCTGTCTTCTATCCGTGCATAGCGCGAAATCCGGCCGATGATGTCACGCGCCCGGTGCACCTGATCGCTGATCCGATCCAGTTTGCCACGCGCACGCGAAATGCCTTCCTCGTCTCTTTGATCGAGCAGCAGACGCCCGTTCTCTGCACAGAGCGAAATAGTGAAGAGCGGCTGCTTGAGTTCGTGGCTAAGCGCAGAGGCCATCCCGCCAAGCTCGACCAGGCGCGCTTGCTGAAGCATGCGGTTCTGAGCCAGCTTGGACTGGCGCAAATGCACCATCCAACCCGACCGCCAGATGCCCGGGGCAAGCGAGTCCCGCCCGACGAGCAGGTACCAGTCGCTTGAATCGCCACCGGCAAGGCGGAATTCGATGAAGGCCTCAGGCTCGTTCTTCGCCTCGTCAAAAGCCATGCAATCATTGGGATGCACCTGTATCGACCGCCTGCGGGCATTACGCTCCGTGCTAATTTCCTCGAAATGCAGGGTGCAGCTCACCTGATCGAAGCAGATATTTGCAGCGAGGCTCAGGTTCATTTCCGCCTTGAGCTCTTCGACCGCCAGAGCGAGCCGCTTGCGCTCTTCCATGAGGGAGGCGAAGCGATTGTTCGCCGCAACGATTGCAGCGATCGGACGCTCGAATTCACTGAAGGATATTCTGCCAGGAGCGGCAAGGCCCGAACGGCCGAACCCTTCGGCAACTTCCTTCCACGCTTGCAACGACTGATTCATCGCGCGTGTCAGGAACAGCTGCATCAGGATCGCAAAACCCAAAAGGAAGGCTGGAGCGACCATCTGCTGCAGCACTCTGCTGTAGGCACTCTCCGCCAGCGGACGCGCCGAATAGAGGTAGTAAAACTGCCGACCTGCGATCCTCACACCATGCAGGTGGCACGCGGAAAACCAGAAAGTGAACGAGGTTCGATCGGAGCGGTCGGAGTGTTTCGGGTCGTCGACGATATGCTCGCACCCGATCTGCTTCATCGCGGCCGCCTTTTTCAGATCGCTCACGCGATCGGCGATTACGACTTGCTGACTGGTAATCCCCTTGGTCCGCAACTCCACCAATCCCGTAGGCGACTGTCCGCGAAACAGGGAACGCCCGATGTGCAATTGAACCTGAAGCTCAGTCTCTGCCTGGTAGGCATTCAAATCCTGCGGCCAGCGCGTGGCGTTGCCGACGAACAGAACAAGCGTGGCTGTAAGAACGATAAGGGTCATCGAGGACGGGAGTAACTCGGCAAGCTCGACAGTCCGCCGCGCGACAATGCGGCCGGTGCGGATTTTCACCAGCACGAGCGACATCGCAAGGTCGACCAGAGATGCCATCATCACATCATTGAGGAGCCTTCGGATAACCCTCAGCGCGGTGATCGTCGGTGATGCGTCATAGTAAAGGGTAATGAAAAGGAAGGACGCAACCCCGCCGATCGTGATGAAGAAAATGATCGTCGAGATCGCCAGCGAGCGGCCGATAGACCGGAACCGATCGATGAACAGCACCTGCCCGAGCGACAGCAGGATCGTATATCCATGGCCCCACCAGAATATCGACGGAGCCATGGTGAGAAGCACCATCGGTATTGCCAGCCGAAGCCCACCCACGCGGTACGCGGCGAAGTAGAAAAACGGCCCGAGAAACAACTCAATACCGGGTGCGAGGACGATGCGGAACGAACTGGCCGCAAGCGCGATGCCGCAAAATGCGATGGCGAAGAACCATCCCCTGGCAGTCATCTGGCGCAATGATTCTATCCCGAATGACGGCTCGGTGCCCGAATTTCGCGCGCTACCGGTTAGGCCTTTCATCAAGTCAGCGCGTCTTGTGACAGCAACGGTAGCAACACTTCGAAATCGACCGGTTTGAACAGGATCGGAAGATCGTGCTTCGCAATCTCGTGCTGTACCTGCTCAGTCAAATCAATGTGTCCCGTCATCAGGATCGAGCGCGTAACCCTGGACTGCAGAACGCTATCAGACCTGATCGCACGAATAAGGTCCAGCCCACTTCCCTCGCGCAGGCGAAGGTCGGTCAGCAAGATGACCTCTTCCGATGCGCTGCGCGCCATCTCCAGACCGCTAGCAACACCGGCCGCCCCGCACACAGCGAAACGGCGCAATTCAAGCATCTCGACCAACTCCTCTCGGACGTCGGCCTCGTCTTCGACGACCAGGATCATTATCGGACAATTCCTGCGGCTAGCAAACTAACCTATCTGCGCCGACAAGCGTTGCCCTTCCGTTAATCGCTGTCGAGTGATCTGTAGAATCAATCCACCAATGCTGCCGGAAAATGCCCCGGCAGGGCACGGAAATGCCTAATCCGTCAGCAATCGTTGCATTATCGTCACGTATTGCAAACCTGCGGGCTGCGCTTTCAGTCCTGCCCCAAATCGCATTGATCCTTCAGGCGTCGATCCAAGGCCGAACAGCTCCGGAACGCCGGTTCGCATTCGACGAGAACTTGTTCGAGGGTGCATTGCCGGTGTGCCTGGTAGGGGGCCGACCTTCCGCTCATGCGAACCAGGCAATCCGCGATGAGCTGCGCCTCTGGCCCTATGCCGGGGCGGACCTTCCAAATCTCGGGAACCGACGGTGCGGATGAAACGGCCTCGGCAGCCCCAGGCTATCTCGCAAGCGCCGCCTTCAGCGGGCCGAGCCACTCCTCATAGGGCTTCCACGCGCCCTGCCCCGCGCGCGTGATCGGCTGGCGAACCTGTTCGCTGCTGGCGGTGCGCACCGCGCGTTCGGTTTCGTGGAAGGCGAGGCATTGCTCCTCGAACGGCAGGCCGATGTGGTCGAGCATACGGCGCGTTTGGCCTTCCAGATCGTCGAGCACATCCTCATGGTTCACTCGCAGAACCCGCCCCGGCAACACCTCGTCCCAGTGGTCCATCAGGTCGACATAATCGGCGTAGTACCGACCGATCTCTTCCAGCCCGTAGGTGAACTCCTGCCCCTCTGCGAACAGCTGCTTGAAGCCGGAGAAGCAGCAATCCATCGGATCGCGCCGCGCGTCGATGATGGTGGCATTGGGCAGGATCAGGTGGACCAGGCCGATATGCCGGAAATTGTTCGGCATCTTGTCGATAAAGAACGGCGCGCCCTGCCGGTGGATGCGGGTGTCGGCGATATATTGCTCGCCGAAGGTTGCCAGCTGCTCGGCGGTCAGATCGTGCAGGATATCGGGGTAGCGCGAGGCGCTCGCCTTGCGTCCCCGCAGCCGGTGCGCGAGCGAGAGGATATTGGGCAGCTCCAGCGTCCCGTCGATCTGGCTGTGGCTGGCGAGAATCTGTTCGAGCAGGGTCGATCCCGCGCGCGGCAGGCCGAGGATGAAGATCGGGTCGGCTGCATTATGCCCCCGGCCCTCGTGGACGGCGAACAGGTCGGCGGTGCATGCCTCACGCTGCCGCGCCAGTTCCGCGGTCATGGCATCGGCGCTATAGCGTGTCTGTGCGCGCTTGAGATCGTTGCCCTCGCGATAATGCGCGAAGCTTTCGGCATATTCCCCGCGATCCTCATGACCCTTCCCGAGCGCAAAGGCTATGTGGACCCGGTCCATGAAGGCGAGATCGGGCCGCGCCGCCTGCTCGCGCATCGCCGCCATTTCCGCGTCGGTGAATCGATAGGTCTTCAGATTGGCGAGCGCGTAGTACGCATCGCCGTGATCGGGCTTTGCAGCGAAGGCGGCGCGGTAGCTTTCGACCGCATCGGCCTGCCGGCCCATCGTCTTGAGCGCGTGGCCCCGGCTGGTCAGCGTCGCCGGGTCGCGCGGCAGCTTTTCTAGCACCTCGTCGAACAATTCGAAGGCGCGGTCGTAGTCGCCCGTCTGCAGGCTCTCGATCGCGAGATGCGACTGGAACAGCGGATTGGCGGGNTCGCGCGCGTACAGNGCCTCTGCCTCTTCGCGCGAACGCTCGAANTTCTGGCGGCGGCGCAGNGCNTCGATATAGTCGAGCCGCAGCTGGATGTCCTCGGGCGCNAAGGCGACCGCGCTCTCCAGCAGGAANTCCGCNTCGTCNAGCACGCCCAGCCGGATNCCGATCTGCGCNAGCAGGCGCATNCCCTCGGTGTCCCTCGGGTGTGCGCGCAGGTAATGGCGACAGATTTCCTCGGCGCGCAGCAAGCGGCCTTCGTGGAGATGGTTGGTTACCGCCAGCAGTTCACGCGGGAGCCCTGCAATGCGCTTCTGCTGGGCCGCAGCGGCGCGCGCTTCGCCATCCCGCCCAGCTGCTGCCTGCAACCGCGCCAGCTCGCGCCAGCTTGCCTCCAGCGCCGGATTGAACCGGACGGCACGCATATAGGCGGCGATCGCCTCATCCTGCTGATTGCGAGCCACCGCCAGGTGACCCGCCTCCTGCCAGGCGCGCCCGTATTCGGGCATCGCCCGGTGGAGCGCCGCCAAATGCCCCGCAGCCTCCCCTGGTTTGCCTGCGTAGCGCGCAGCGACGGCGGCGATGTAGAGCGCGTCGCCATCCGCCGCGTCCGACACCAGCAGATCTTCCGCGACGGCGAGACCGCCCGCGTAGTCCCCTGCCTGCAGCGCCTTGCGCGCGGCCTGTAGCTGTTCGTCGCGTCGATCCATGGGCGCGGCCTTAAATGAAGAGCGGCGGCGAGCGCAAACCGCCCGCCGCCGCGTGTTTACCGGAAGCGATGTCCGATCAGTAGGTGTAGCCGACCCGCAGACCGACCGTCAGCGGACGGTTGGTCACGATACGCGGGCGATCATAGTAGAAGTCGCCAGCGATCTCTGCCCGTTCGTCGGTCAGGTTCTCGCCAAAAATCTCCACTTTCCAGCGATCCGCCTCGATACCGGCGGACATGCCGAAGGTCGTGTACCCGTCCAGCTTCCAGCGGTTGATCTTGATGATGTCGGTGTATTTCGACGACGAATGCGCCACCTGCGGCATCACATACGCGTCGAGATCGGTGTTCAGCGCCCACTGGTAACGGACCCGCGCATTGCCCTGGAAGTTGGGCGCATAGGCGAGGTCGCTGCCAAGCTCGACATCGTCCGTCGGCGTCAGCACCTTGGTGATCTCCGTGTCGAGGATCGAGAAGGCACCCGAGAACGTCAGGCCGGGGATATCATACGGTGCGTAGGTAAGCTCCGCTTCCACACCCCAGATCTCCGCATCGGCCGCATTGTCCGAGAAGAACAGGTTGACGATGCTGGGATCGAAGATCGTCGTCTGCAGATTGCTGACGTCGACGTAGAAGGCACTGCCGTTGAACTGCAGCTGACGGTCGAACAGCTGGGTCTTCCAGCCGAGTTCGTAATTGGCGACCGTATCGGTCTGCAGTTCGAAGGGAACGGTGAAGTTGCCCGGCCCCTGCGTGCCGCCCGGCCGGTTGAGCAGACCCGGACGGAAACCTTCCGAATAGGTCGCGTACAGCATCACGTCATCGGCAGGAGTCACGGTAAGCGTGCCCTTGAAGATCACGCCTTCGGACTTCGCCTTGTCCGGCGCGCTCAGCGAATTGAACACCAGTGTAGCCTGCGACTCCGAGAGGCCGGCAGCCATGATGTCGTCGATGCTGTCGCCCTGACTGAAGGTCTGGCGCAGCGAAGCATCGCACGATCCGATGAAGGTGTACTCACCATCGCCGTCGTAGAGATCGGACAGGTTGGTCCCGAAAGCGTTCTGGTCTTCAGCCGCGCCTGCGTTGCAGAAGCTACTGTTGGCGGTGCCTTCGAAATCGACCTCGACGTTATAGTAGCGCGCGCCGAACGTGGCGGTCAGCAGGTCGGGCACGATGTCGAAGCTGGCTTCGCCGAAGATGCCGATCTGCCGATCGGTCCGTTTGACGTCGTTGCGGAAGATCGCGGTCGCGGGCAGCGGGCCCGGATCGCTGTTATACGCGCCCGGGAACGGGTAGTTCGGCGCAAAGCCGCCGAACGGTGCCGCTTCGATATTGCCCGGATAGTTGTAGTCGTTGCGTTCCTTCAGGATCAGGTTCGAATAGAACCCGCCCGCATTTACCCGGAAACGGTTTTCCTCAGGGGTGCTGAAGCGCAGCTCCTGGGTAAATACCGTGGTGTCCGTATCCGAGGTCACGAAGGCATTGGGTGCCTGACACGTGCCGCTAGGGTCGTTGGCACCCGGATAGCTCACCGAACCATCGCAGATATAGTACGGCAGGTACTGCCCGGCGAACATATAATCGGTGTAGTCGATCTTCTGATCGACCTCGCGATCGGTGTAGGCACCGTTGTAGATCACATCGAGCATGCCCAGCCGGCCTTCGACGCTCCACGCGGTGTTGGAGAAGCTGTCCTCCATCCGGTCGTCCTCGTACCGCTGGATTTCCAGATTATCGAGGTCGAGGTCCGGATCGGCAAAGAACACGCCATCGGTTTCAAGCGACTGACGCGTGTGCGCCACGGTCACCTTCCAATCGGGAGAAAACTCATACAGCGCGGAAGCTCGGAAGCCCGAATACTGCGCATCGTTAAAGTTGTCCTCGACGAGGCCCGCATTGTTGGCTTCGAGGAAGGTCACGCCCGACAGGTCTTCACCCGCCTGGATGCCTTCGCGGCGCGGCGCGACCGGCACACCATTCTCGCGCACGGTGCCCGCGGCGCGGAAGCGTGCACTTTCGCTAAGGTCGCGCGTGCCCGCGACATTGTCGATATAGCCGCCCTGATCGTCGAGATAGACCACCGCGCGCAGCGCGAAATTGTCAGTGACCGGCACGTTGATCATGCCTTCGGCCTTGTAGCTCTCCTCACCACCCTTGGTGAAAGAGGTGCTCGCCTTGAAGCCGGCATCGAAGCCGGCAAGGCTGGGCTTGTTGGTGATGAGGCGGACGACGCCTGCCTGCGAACTGGCACCGAACAGCGTACCCTGCGGGCCCTTCAGCACCTCGATCCGCTCAAGATCGGCGGCATAGACGTCGAGGTTGCGGCCCGGCTGCGCCAGCGGCTGCTCGTCGAGATACATCGAGACGTTGGGAGCAAGGCCCGCGACACCCGCCGTGGTCAGGTTCGGCGTGGTCGAGGCGAGACCGCGGATATAGATCGTGCTCTGCCCCGGGCCCGATCCGCCCGCCGTCACCGAGGGTAGCTCTTCGAGGTAATCGTCGAAGGTGTTGATGTTGAGCT
>NZOF01000197.1 GCA_002695185.1 Erythrobacter sp. | reverse complement strand
GATCGCAGCACTTCAGGGATCGTGCGCCCTTCCCATTCCTGAGGTCGGGTGTATTGCGGATATTCGATGAGGCCGTTTTCGTAGCTCTCTTCGACTCCGCTATCGGGCGCGCCCATTACTCCGGGAAGCAGACGAATGCAAGCGTCGAGGATCGCAAGGGCGGCAGTCTCTCCTCCGGAAAGCACGATATCGGCAAGGCTTACCTCTTCGATCTGCGGGTGGGCCTCGAAAATCCGCTCATCGAAGCCCTCGAAGCGCCCGCACAGGATCGCGATTCCCGGCCCCTCTGCAATCTCGCGGATCCGCTCCTGCGAGATAGGCTCGCCGCGCGGTGTCATGGCAAGGATAGGCCTGCCCGTGCCCACGCTCTCTATCGCTGGCCCCAGCACATCGGCCTTGAGCACCATGCCCGCTCCGCCGCCTGCCGGTGTATCGTCGACCGTGCGGTGCTTGTCGTATGCGAAATCGCGAATCTGCACGGTCTCGCACGACCAGTCTCCGCGCTCCAGAGCACGGCCCGCCAGCGAAATGCCTAGCGGACCGGGGAACATCTCGGGATACAGCGTCAGGATTGTAGCGGCAAATGTCATTGCCGCGCCCTAGCTCTAGTAGGACAGCAATTCCATCCCGTCAGCGCGGAACCGGACGATTCTCCGCCGGGTACGCAGTCAGGAGCTTAGTGACGAGGCTGGATGTGGCCAAGCCAAGAACAAGTAAGCCGCTCGCTGCGATCAGGTCGGTTCCGTACAGGGTGACGCTGTCTGCGCCATCCATCCGCAACGATAGCACCCCGGCTAGCGGCGCCGAGCCTGAGAACAGATTTCGCAAACGCGGTCCGATCGCGGGCGAAAGCTTGGCGACCGCGACACTAATTCCTGCGGCCATCGCTGCATATGTAGCGATCAAAAAGGCTGCGTTATCCAACATCGATAGACCCTCCCAAATTCTTTCGTCGTTCCATGATACTCTCTACCGATCGATTGAAGGACTGCTCTACTCAAGCAATACACACATCTGCGAATTACATGGAAGGTCAAACGGGCACCCAAAGGGAAACCGCGCGTTCATCCCTCAATGAGCCAAACCGTCGACGACTGCATCATAATCGGTGCTGGGCCCGCTGGCCTTACCGCAGCGATCTACCTTGCCCGCTACCATTTAAAGATTCGCATGTTCGACTGCGGTACGAGCCGGGCAAGCTGGATTCCGACCAGCCATAATCATGCGGGTTTTCCGGATGGCATCAATGGTAACGAGCTGCTCGAAAGGATGCGCGAACAGGCCGCGAAATATGGGGCACAGCGCGAACCCAAGCGCGTGACGGATCTTACCAAACCCGACGAATGCTTCACCGTTACCTGCGACGATGAAAGCTATCGATCCCGCACTGTTCTGCTGGCGACAGGGGTAGTTAACAACCGTCCCAAGGGGGTCGATGATCAACTCCATAGCGAAGCTATTTCTCGCGGTCTGATCCGTTATTGCCCGGTTTGCGATGGCTATGAAGTGACCGACAAAAAGGTCGCAGTAATCGGTACCGGCGACCATGGAACCGCCGAAGCGCAATTCCTGCGCAGCTATACAAAAGACATCACGCTCGTATCACCTCATGGAGATCACGACCTCTCCGATCAGTGCAGCGCTGCACTTGACGATGCCGGGATCGAGCGTGTCGCTGGCCCATGCGGCGGTTTTGGCATCGAGAACGGCAAAATCGCGTTCGACACGGCCGATGGACGAATGCAATTCGATTCCATGT
The DNA here is from genome assembly GCA_002695185.1 of Erythrobacter sp. The sequence continues at coordinate 8,163 of NZOF01000197.1, read as the reverse complement.
ATCCCGCGCTTGGCTCGGTCATTCGCTCGGAGCTGGCGAAGTCCTGTGGCGCCGATGTCAGTGAAGAAGGGTGCATCGAAGTGGGCGACCATCTGGGAACCAGCATAAAAGGTCTTTTCGCCGCTGGCGACGTGGTGGTTGGGCTCGACCAGATAAGTCACGCGATGGGACAGGCTGGAGTTGCGGCTACGACGATCCGCAATCATCTCGCAGAGAAAACGCCCCTACGCCGCTAGCCCCGACATTTGATAAACACCGCTCCATCGCCTTCTACGGCCGCCGACCCGATAGTGATCGGGTTATATGCTGCATCGGTCGCAGGTCTCAGGATTGCGACCCCATCGGGTCCGCGGCTTTCCATTGGCAAGTCCTGTCTCGGTTCATCGAGGTCGAGGCGCGGGTAATTACCGAGTACGATCAACGCGCTGTTGTCATGATCCTGAATGGCGGCGTTCATAACGAGACCGCCGGAAGTGCGACGAATGGTGAAATCGGGCTTGTTGCAATTGGCTGAGACGCCTTTCGCCACCCAAGCGCCCGTCAGGTAATTTTCGGTTAGTTCCACACCTCCGGCCCTGGCCGGATCGCGGTCCCGTGCGGGGGGTGCGATGGAGTCGATACGATTGGGCTCGATTGTCCCCTTGCCCTCCTGGCAGATGCTCATTTCCGCTCTGTTTCCGGTTATGCGGACATAATCGCCCCGGCCGAATGCCTCTTCATCAAGCGCAAGCGCCCATGTATCGCCGTCGGGCGTGCGAATGATCTGGCATTCAACTCCGGCCTCTATGCGCCCTTCGACGGTAATGTCGCCTTCAGCGAGATCCGGTCGATCCATGCCGCCGCCTGCTCCGGCATCGGTCTCAGCGGGCAGATCGGAGTCTTCGCTGGCCGGCTGGCTTTCGGGAGAGCCGCATGCCACCAGCGCAAGTATCACCGGAAAAGCGAGGGATTTGAGGACGTCGGTCATGTCGGACCAACGGAATGCGGAAGCCAGATGTTCCTATTCGATGAAGTCGCTATTCACAGTCAGGTTCTCACTATCCCAGCCCGGAACGGCCTGCTTGGTCAGAGGAACCATGAACTTCTTGCCATCCGCCTTTTCGATCTCGACGATATCCGTCGCGCCAAAATTCTCGACCGCGCAAACAGTCCCGATTTCATCTCCGCTATCGGTGACGACGGTCAGGCCATACAGGTCGGAATGGTAAAATTCGCCCTCTTCCAGCGCAGGCAAGGCATCGCGCGATACAGTGAGGACAGTGCCACGCAGTTTCTCGGCAGCCGTACGGTCGGCCACCTCGGCGAAGCGCGCGATAGCGCCGCCCTTGTTGTCGCTACGGACCTTGGAAAGCGTCAGAGCGCCTTCGTTGAAGCTCTTGTGGGGTTTGAGACCTTCCAGCCCCTCCCCAAACAGCTTCAGACGGACTTCGCCCGCCACGCCATGCGCACCGGTTACGGCTGCCAACGTGACGGGCTTGTCCTGCATCGGAAAGGCTTACTCGGCCTTTTCTTCGGCTGCGTCTGCGGTTTCAGCAGCTTCCGCGCCGGCGCCCTCTTCCTCGGCTGCAGCTTCTTCAGCCGGAGCTTCGGCAGCGGCCTTGGCTTCTTCTTCGGCAGCCTTGGCGGCTTCAGCAGCTTCGGCTTCCTTGGCAGCCTTTTCTTCCGCACGTTCCTTGGCGGCTTCGCCCGGCTCACCCTTCTTCGGGTTGTTGCGCGGTGCACGCTCGAGAATGCCTGCAGCGTCGAAGAAGCGATGGACACGGTCCGAAGGAACCGCACCGACCTTCAGCCAGTGACGCGCACGATCTTCGTCGAGCTTTACGCGCTCGCCCGAATCCTTCGGCAGCATCGGGTTGTAGGTGCCGATCTGCTCGAGATACTTGCCGTCACGCGGGCTGCGCGAGTCCGACACGACGATACGGTAATAAGGACGCTTCTTCGCGCCACCGCGCGACAGACGAATTGCAACTGCCATTTTACTTCACCTTTCGAATGTAAATATCGGTAATCTAGTTATTTCTTGTTCAGCATATCGCGCAGCTCGGGGGGCAGCGTATCTGGATCCACGGAAGGACCCTTTCCGCCACCGCCGAGACCCGGAAGGCCGCCCATCGGGCCTGGGCCGCCCGGACCGCCGAGACCCGGCATGGCGGCACCCAGACCGCCTTTGCCGAACAGCGCGCCGAGCCCCTTGAGCCCGCCCATCTTCTTGATCTGTTTCATGGCCTTGGACATTTCCTGATGCATCTTGAGCACCTTGTTCACGTCCTGCACCTGTGTTCCCGAACCCGCCGCCACGCGCTTCTTGCGCTTGGCGTTGAGGAGCTTGGGCAATTTGCGTTCCTTGGGTGTCATGGAGCCAATGATCGCATCCATGTGAACGAGAACCTTGTCGTCCATCCCGCTCGACGCCATCGCTGCCTTGGCCTTCTTCATGCCCGGCATCATGCCAGCAAGCGCGCCAAGGCCGCCCATGCTTTGCATCTGCTTCAACTGCATGCGCAGATCGTCGAGGTCGAACTCGCCCTTCGCCATCTTCTTGGCGAGCGCTTCGGCCTCTTCTTCCTTGATCGCGGTTGCAGCACGCTCGACCAGCGACACGACGTCGCCCATGCCGAGGATGCGGCCGGCCACGCGCTTGGGATCGAAGGCTTCGATCGCATCGAGCTTTTCGCCGGTACCGGCAAACTTGACCGGCTTGCCGGTGACATAGCGCATCGACAGCGCCGCACCGCCGCGAGCATCGCCGTCCATCCGGGTCAGCACAACACCGGTGAGCGGCACTTCGCCGGTAAAGCTCTGCGCGACGTTGACCGCGTCCTGACCGGTCAGGCTGTCGACCACCAGCAGCACTTCGGTGGGCGAGGAAACGGCGTTGATCGCCTTCATCTCGGCCATCAGCGCTTCATCGACATGCAGGCGGCCCGCAGTATCGAGCAGCAGCACATCGGACGCGGCCAGCTTGGCGGCTTCCATGGCGCGGCGGGCGATGTCGACCGGTTGCTGGCCGGCTACGATGGGGAGCGTGGCCACATCGACCTGCTCGCCCAGGATCTGGAGCTGTTCCTGCGCCGCCGGACGATTGACGTCGAGCGAGGCCATCATGGCCTTCTTGCCGTGTTTCTCACGCAGCAGCTTGCCGAGCTTGGCGGTCGTGGTCGTCTTACCCGAACCCTGCAGACCGACCATCATGATGACGACCGGCGGCTTGGCGTTGAGATTCAGTTCGCGCGGTTCGGCATCTTCGCCGTCGCCGCCGAGCATTTCGACCAGCTCGTCATTGACGATCTTGACGACCTGCTGACCAGGCGTGACCGATTTGAGGACTTCCGACCCGATCGCCTTTTCGGTGACCGCATCGATGAAGCGGCGCACGACGGGCAGCGCNACGTCGGCTTCGAGCAGNGCGATNCGCACNTCGCGCATNGCNTCGCGNACNTCNTNCTCNGACANNGNGCCNCGNCCNTTNAGCNNNTCGAAGACNGNNCCGAGNCGGTCGGACAGANTGTCGAACATNTGTNTTTCNACTCCTTGCGCGNCGACGNCCANGCCGGATTAAACGCGAAAAACGCCGGCGGACGAAAACTCGTCGGCCAGCGTGGGGACAAACCCCTATGAAACCCAAACGTCAGCCCGGGTGTGGTGGAAGCAAGCCGCAGCCGTCGCCACGACCTGCTACCATCAAATCCGGGCAAATGGTGGAGCCTAGCGGGATCGAACCGCTGACCTCTACAATGCCATTGTAGCGCTCTCCCAGCTGAGCTAAGGCCCCGAACCATTTTCAACTGATGCATCCTGGGAGGTGCATCACCCTTGCGGGAGGCGCCCAATATAAGCAGCCCTCCCGCAATGCAACAGCTAATTTCAAGCTAAATCAGCTTTCGTCGGCGTCGTCGTCGTCGCCCTTGGATTTGGTTTCGACACCAAGGTCATCGTCGCCGCCGAGATCGACTTCATTGTCCGGCGAATCATCGTCTTCGTCGATGTCGATGTCCAGATCGTCATCATCATCGCCGCCCAGATCGGAATCGGCTTCGCCCTTCTTGTCCTTCTTCTCTTCCTCGGCGAGGATCGGCTGCTTGGACTTGAGCACGGGCTCGGGCGACCACTCTTCACCGCATTCGATGCAGGTGACGGGATCGTCCTTGTTAAGATCGTAGAAGCGGGTGCCGCAGTTCGGGCAGGTGCGCTTGGTGCCCCATTCAGGTTTGACCATATGTAATCCTTGGATACTGGCCCCGCCGACCGGCGAGACGGAAAAATCTTGGCTAAAGTTGGACTCCATCCGCCTAAAGTAAAGGGGGAGGAATCGACAGCGCGCGCGCCTTGCCAGAAGGTATGTGCCCTGTCAAAGCGCACGGCCTATTCCACGCCCAGCTTCAGGACCTGATTTGACCGCACATCGCTTCCTACCCTCCGGCCCGCTGACCGGTCGCATCCGCGTACCCGGCGATAAATCGATCAGCCACCGTGCCCTGATGTTCGGTGCGCTGGCTGTCGGACGCAGCCGCATCACCGGTCTGCTCGAAGGCGAGGACGTGCTCGCGACCGCGGCCGCCTTGCGGGCAATGGGCGCCGTGATCGACAAGGATGGTGACGACTGGATCGTGGACGGCGTCGGCATCGGCACCCTGCTGCAACCGGAAGCGGCGCTTGAAATGGGCAACTCCGGCACCTCGACGAGGCTTTTCCTGGGCCTTCTTGCCAGCCACGGTATCACGGCCACATTCACCGGCGATGCCAGCCTGTCGAAACGCCCGATGGGCCGCGTCATCGATCCGCTTTCACAGATGGGCGCGAAGTTCACCTCCTCACCCGGCGGCACACTGCCGCTGATGATAGAGGGCCTTCAGCCCGCAGTCCCGATCTCGTACCGCCTTCCCATCGCCAGCGCACAGGTGAAGAGCGCCGTCCTGCTTGCCGGCCTCAATACTCCGGGCATCACCACGGTCATCGAACCCGTTCCCACCCGCGATCATACCGAGCGTATGCTGCGCGGATTCGGTGTCGATGTGCAGGTCGAAGAACAGGATGGCGAGCGCACTATAAAGATCAACGGCCCCTGCGATCTGACGCCTTGCGACATCACTGTGCCGGGCGACCCGTCCTCCGCTGCCTTCTTCGCAGTGGCTGCCAGCATCGTGCCCGGCAGCGATTTGGTCATCGAGAATGTCGGGCTGAACCCGACACGCAATGGCATTTTCCGCGCACTTGCCCAGATGGGCGCAAAGATCGACTATCTCGACGAACGCGAAATAGGCGGCGAGCCGGTAGCGGATCTGCGCGTTCTCCACGCATCGCTCAGGGGCGCCGAGATCGATCCCGGCATCGCGCCAAGCATGATCGACGAATTTCCCGTGCTCTTCGTTGCCGCCGCAATGGCCGAAGGAACCACCGTCACCAGCGGCCTTGAAGAACTTCGCGTGAAGGAAAGCGACCGGCTGTCGGCGATGGCGGCCGCTCTCGAGCTCGCCGGCGTGGAGGTGGAAGAACGCGAGGATGGTCTCACAATACACGGCAATGGTGGTGCTCCCTTGCCGGGCGGCGGCCCGGTCGTAACCCATCTGGATCACCGGATCGCCATGAGCATGGCTGTCGCCGGTCTCGTGAGCAAAAGCGGCGTGGAACTCGACAGCGCCGAACCCATCGCGACCAGTTTCCCCAACTTCATCGAACTTTTGAAAGAGGCTGCTTCGTGATCAATCTCGACTGGGCGAGCCTTGTCGGCTTCGTTGGCACCGCCTGCATCATCGGCGCCTACGCCTACCTCACTTTTAAGCAGGACCCGAACCCCTTTATTCTTCACGGGACGAACCTGGCCGGGGCTGCCCTACTGACGGTCTCCCTGATTGTTCACACCAACTGGCCCAGCCTCGTTCTCGAAGGCTTCTGGGCTGCCATAGCGATCTTCGGAATTGCAAAGGCGGTTCGCACCGGCCGTAAAGGACAGGAGCGCGAAGCATGATTATCGCCGTCGATGGCCCCACCGCTTCGGGCAAAGGTACGATTGCGAAGGCGCTGGCCGCCCATTTCGGCCTGCCACATCTCGATACCGGACTGCTTTATCGCGCCGTGGGCCGGCAGGTCTTCCTGGACGGCGGCAATCCCGACGACGGCGGGGATGCATTGGCAGCCACAAGCTTCCCCGACAGCCTGCTCGACGATCCCCACCTCAGGACGGAGGAAACGGGCGGCCTGGCAAGTCGCGTGTCCATCCACCCGGCCGTTCGGCAGGCCCTTTTTGATCGGCAGCGCAGCTTCGCCACGCAGGAAGGTGGCGCTGTGCTGGACGGGCGCGATATCGGCACGGTCATTGCGCCCGAGGCGCCTGCCAAGCTCTTCGTTACCGCCAGTGTCGAGGCACGTGCCCAGCGCCGCTTTCTGGAAATGCAGGAGCGCGGCGTGGAGGTCACTCTGGCCGCGATTGAGGATGATTTGCGTCGCCGTGACGAGCGTGACCGCAATCGCGAGGTCGCCCCGCTGGTTCCTGCACCCGATGCAATGGTGATCGACACCAGCACCCTGGGCAAAGACGCGGCGATTGCCGCAGCCATCGAAGCGGTCACGAGCGCTCTCGGCACCACCTAGCCAAAACTTTCTGGAACATGAATTGTGGCGAAAGGTTGTCTTGCCAGGGGCAGCTGGGGCTGTGCCTTAACTGGGAAAGGGAAACCTATGAGATTTCTATCGATCATCGCCCTTGCGGGCGCACTTGCCGCTTGTGGCTCGAACCCTTCGGACGAAGCGGAAACCACCCCTGAAGAACAGGGCCAGATGACCGAAGAGGCCACTCTTGATGGCAAGGCCCTCGCCGCTCTCCAGCAGTGCGAGCAGGTCGAGCCGAGCTGCGGCATGGATGGTGAAAGCTATCTGGTCTTCCCCGATGTGACTTCGGTTGCGTTGGGTGTTGGCGGCGAAGGCGGCGAAGGCGCGCTGATCCGCAACGGCCAGGTCGTCGACTATTACAATATGGGCGAAGCCAGCATCGGCCTGCAGGCCGGTGTCTCGGCAGCGTCCTATGTCTTCAAGATGCCGAATGAGGAAGCTCTGGCCGAATTCGAAGATGACGGCGAATGGAGCATCGGCGCCGAAAGCTCGCTGGTCATCGCCAATGCCGATGCCAATGCCGCGGCCGAAACCGCAGGCGGCCAGACGGTTCTCTATGTCTTCAACGCAGAAGGCCTGATGGCCGATGTCAGCGTGGACGCCATGCGCATCTGGAAGGACGAGAATTCCGCTTCGGATGAAAACATGGAAACCGGTATGACGGAAACTACCGACAGCTGATCGTGAGATCACTATCCTGAGATGAGACCGGGGGCCGGATGGCTTCCCGGTCTTTTCTTTTGGTCCCTGCCCTTTGCCCCTTTCCTACATCGGGCTCTCGGTGCAAGCAGGCACTCTATGGCCACCACCCTGCCCTTAAAGCCTGAGATTTGCGCGCCTTTGGTGGCTGTCACGCGGGATCGCTTTTTTCTCCATGGACCGTGCTCCATGTGCTCCATCCTGTAGGACTTGCCCGCCAATTACCTTGCTTTTGCGCGGTGTTTGGACTAGGCGCGCGGCCGTTCTCGCAAAACCGATCGGATTCGCAGGAACCTTCGCGCTGGCACCCGGCCTCGCGGAGATCACGGCCCTCTTGCCCCGTTGGCCCGAGCAATGGTGTTCGGAGACGGGTAAAGACCCCGGTAAAACCGGTGGCCGGTAGCAAACGTTAGTTAGGACTACTCACCACATGGCAACCTCAGCCAATCCCACCCGCGACGATTTCGCCGCAATGCTCGACGAGCAGCTCGGCGGCGCCGATGACGGCGGTTTCGAAGGCCGCGTCGTCAAGGGCACCGTTACCTCCATCGAAAACGGCATGGCCCACATCGATGTCGGCCTGAAGAGCGAAGGCCGCGTCGACCTTAAGGAATTCATGCGCGGCGAAGACGAGCACGGCCTCGAAGTCGGCTCGGAAGTCGAAGTGTTCGTCGACCGCATCGAGAACGCCGACGGCGAAGCGATGCTGTCGCGTGACCGTGCACGCCGCGAAGCTGCATGGGACAAGCTGGAAAGCGAATTCGGCGAAGGCAAGCGCGTCGAAGGCCGCATCTTCGGCCGCGTCAAGGGCGGCTTCACCGTCGACCTCGACGGCGCCGTGGCCTTCCTGCCCGGTTC
>NZOF01000196.1 GCA_002695185.1 Erythrobacter sp. | reverse complement strand
TGGGTGGGGCGCGAGACGGCGGCGTTCCGTCTGCCGCCCTCGCGCCTGGCGCTTGACCCGGCCGACGCGATCCGGCTGGAGCATGACGGGCGGCTGGTCGATCTGCGGCTCGTCTCCATCGCCGACGCGGAGGCGCGCGGCATCGAGGCGGTGCGCCAGGACCGCGCGACCTACGATCTGCCGCCCGGCGATCCCCACGCGGCGTCTCTGACACGGGCGGTCGTGTTCGGCGCGCCCGATGCTCTGCTGATGGACCTGCCGCAGCTGACCGAGGATCTGCCGGCGCATCGGCCGCTGGTCGCGGCGCACGCGGTTCCCTGGCCGGGAGAGATGGCGGTGTTCCGCAGCCCCGCGACCGATGGATTCGAGCTGCTGACCACGTTCGGCAGTCGCGCCCGAATCGGGGCGCTGGTCTCGGACCTCTATCCTGGGCCGACGTCGCGCTTCGACCTCGGCAATACGCTGGTGGTCGATCTGCTGACCGGCACGCTGGAGAGCGTCACCGACCTGACCTTGTTCGGCGGGGCGAACGCGCTCGCCATCGAGAGCGCGCCGGGCCTCTGGGAGATCGTGCAGGCGGGCGCAGCGGAATTGCTGGCGCCGGGCCGCTATCGCCTGACCCGACTCCTGCGCGGCCAGCGCGGCACCGAGGCCGCGATGGGCAACCCGGCCACCGCAGGCGCGCGGGTCGTGGTTCTGGACGCAGCGCTGGCATCGCTGCCGATCGCCGAGGCCGATATCGGCATCCCGTGGAACTGGCGCATCGGCCCGGCCAGCCGCCCGGTCAGCGACGAGACCTATTTCGGGCAGGCCTTTATGCCCGAGGGCATCGGACTGCGACCGTTCTCCGTCGCCCATGTCGAGCAGCCGTGGCGCAAGCCGTGTACGCCCGGCGATCTGACCATCCGCTGGACGCGCCGGTCCCACGCTCTTTCCGCCGACAGCTGGGGCGGGCTGGAGGTAGCGCTGGCCGAGGAACTCGAAGCCTATGAGGTCGAGATCCTCGACGGTGCAGTTGTCAAGCGATCCTTGACCACTGCCACCACCAGCGCGGTCTACACCGCTGCCGCCCAGACCTCCGACTGGGGCACACTCCTCGGTCCCGGCGACACGCTCACCATCCGCATCTACCAGCTCTCCGCCCTTGTCGGGCGGGGCGCGCCGAAATCCGTCACGCTGATCTTCTGAAGGCCATCCCATGTCCGACACGACGACCCATCTCCTACTGCCCTACATCCTGGCGGCGCAGGCCCAGAAGCACGTCACCCATAACGAGGCGCTGCGGATCCTCGATGGACTGGTCCAGCTCTCCGTTCTCGACCGGGACCTGACCGCGCCGCCCGGAAGCCCCGTCGATGGCGACCGCTACATCGTCGCTTCCGGCGCCACCGGCGATTGGGCGGGGTGGGACCTGAACATCGCCCTCTGGACCGACGGCGCCTGGCTGCGGCTACCGCCGCGGACCGGCTGGCGGACATGGATCGAGGACGAGGCCGTGCTGCTCGTCTGGACCGGTGCAGCCTGGGATGTCGTGGGCGAGCCGAGCGACATCTCGGATGCGGTCTTCAGCCTGATCAACGACGCCGATCCCACCAAGAAGGCGGTCTTCTCGCTGTCCGGTATCAGCACCGGCACGACCCGCAGCTACACGCTGCCCAACACCTCCTCGGAACTGGCGATCCTGGCGGGCACCCAGACCTTCACCGGCAACAAGACCTTCTCGGGCACGCTGACCGCGTCGGGCACGGTCACGGTCTCGGGGGCGACCGCGACCATCGGCACGGCGACGGGCACCGCGACCTACGGCATGGGCACCGGGGCGACGACCACCGGCCTCACCAAGACCGTGAACCTCGGCACCGGCGGCGCGTCGGGCTCGAATACGGTCGTCAACATCGGCCCCGCGACCTCGGGCGCGAATGGCACGACGGTGGTCAACACGCCGACCGTAACCTTCGCCAACGCCGTGACCCAAGTCGGCATGCCCCAGGCGAATCTGACCGCGCAGTTGCTGGGCCTCGGCGGAGCGACGGCCGACAGCTACAACCGGTTGTCGGTGAACACGCCTGCGGTCCTCCTGAACAACGCGGGCGCCGGGATCGAGGCGACGGTCAACAAGGCAGCGCCCGCCAACGACGCCAGCTTCGCCTTCAAGACCAACTGGTCGGCCCGCGCATTGATAGGCCTTCTCGGCAGCGACGATTTCAGCTTCAAGGTCAGTCCGGATGGCTCAACATTCTACGAGGCGATCCGGATCGACCGGACCAGCGGGCGGGTCGAGATGCCTGAACCCGTGGTGCTCCCGGCGCTCGATGCCGTGCCCACGCCGCCGCCGACCGGCAAGCTCGCCGTCTATGCCCGCGACCGCGCCGGGGCCGGATGGCTCGACGTCCAGCGCCCCTCGGGGCGGTTCTTCCCGCTGCAACCGCATTTCGGAGTGAACCGGATCGCGACCTGGGCGCCGTCCACCGGCACGACCGTCAACACCAACGGCATGCCACGCACCGCCGTCGGCACAGTCGCCACGCCGACGCTCGCCACCACNAACCTCTCGACCTCGATGCGCCGCTGGCGCGTGACCAGCGCCGCCACTGCAGATGCGGCGGCAGAGGAGCGTTCGGCGGGCTGGGTCTGCTGGCGCGGCAATGCGGATGGGCTGGGCGGCTTCACCTATGTGAACCGGCTCTCGCTGGCGACGCTGCAGGCGACAGGCATGGGCTTCTTCGGCCTCTACGGCTCGACCACGGCGCTGGCCACGACCCTGACGCTCTCGGCCGTGGTGAACTGCATCGGCATCGGCTTCCAGCGCGGCACCCACACGAACTGGCAACTGGTGCAGAACGACGGCTCCGGCGCGCCCACGCTCACCGATCTGGGCGCGAGTTTCCCGGTGGCGAGCACGACCAATGTCCTGACCCTCACGGTGCTCGCTGCCCCGAACAGCGGCGAGATCGGCGTTCGGGTCGTCGAGGAAGTCAGCGGGGCGGTGGTCGAGGTGATGCTCGAAACCGACATCCCCGGCACGACGCAACTCCTGAGCCCGCGCAACTTCATGAACAACGGCGCGACTGCGGCGGCAGTCGCGTTCGATTGCTCGGGGGTCTATGTGGAGACGGATTATTGACTTTGCAGTCTGGCGCCCCGTTTAGCCCAAACCAAACTCGAGCCTGTCGCCACCACCCTACGGCACACATGAAAATTGACAAAAGCACGTGCGCAAGAGATTATAACATAAGGTTGACTAGGGGGAATGTACGTGAAGCACCCGTGTCGCACTGGGTTATTTTCGGTTTGTATGACCTTGGCCTCGGTGGGGGTTGTGCAGGCGCAAGAGCCAAGTCAACTGGCGAAAGAAATTCTGCGTATCTCCGTTGATGCGTTACCAGGCGCTCTTTTCCCCTCACTTGAGATCGTTCAGTCGCGATCAGTTCGCCCATTGAGCCCGACTACGTCGGTCCCGAACAATGTTGCCGCGAATCTGGAATTTTCGAACGAACTCAAAGCATTCGATCAGATACCCAGCGTGAGCGGACTATCCACTTCAGGAGATACATTCGAAGATGCAATCGATGTGATAGGGGGAGATATTGAGTTCAGTTCACGAGAGCTAACGAGTGATGAAAAAGAACGCCTTAGAAGCGCAGAACTATTACTGTTTATAGGAACAGACAAAACCCCTTCGCCAGCATTGGTGAAATATCGAGATTTCGAGCGATTGTATCAAGACCTTGTCGACCAGTATGCCGTCGAAACCAACTCTGCGAAGCGCGCAAATCTGCAGACACGCCTAGCTCAGACTGAGCGTGATTGGCAGTTGTTCGGTTCTCGTGATGAAATCAAGGCGGCATTGATACAAGTCGATAAGTTATCGGCTGCCGATAACGAGTCGCTTCAGGATCAGTGGTTGCGACTAGGGGGTGACTACAGACATTTTAACGCAACAGAACTTTCTGCGCTCATAAATGGCGCCGCTTGGCTAAGAGTTAGTTCAGGCAGCGCCAACCTTGGTGGGCTAAAAATAAGTTTGGCGGGTACTTCCGAAGAATTGGATCTCCCGGTGCTACGCCGGCTTTCGTTCGATTTTGGCATTGTTCAGATTTCCCGTCCAATCCTGACTTCACCACTGCTGCTAGACCACACATGGCGTCTACACTCTGGCGCAGTTTTGTCAGACGGAAACTCGGAAGCCGATTCTCCAAATGAAATACTGCCTCGCGTGAACTCTGGCATCATTCTAATAAAAAACCTTGAGTTGTTTTTTGCAGAGCCATTGAGCGAGCGTGCGCTGGACTCCCTTTCCAACGGAAGCAGCGAGTCGATCGACGGAGTTCATTTGGTGGGTCCTGGCGTTTCCGCCCCCGCTTATCAAGATCAATCCATCACTGTCCCTGGACCAGTAATTGTTGCCACCGTCGTCGATGAACTCAAGAAAATTCCGGACCCTGATGTTGGCAGAGAATGGCCTTAAAAAAGTTGGAGCGCACAATGCTTAGAGCCACATCTATGATTGCCGCCTTAGTTGCTGGTGCAATACCGGCGGACGCGCAACAGACATACTCCGCACAAGAGGTCTTTCAGGCATTTTATAGTGTGGTTAGTGAAGCATTCCCGACCAATAGGGAGCAATACTTAAGTATGTCTATTGTCGGCGCGGTAGCCGACAAAGAAGATCGAAACGCGATCAATGAGCTTGCAAACACATGCCCACCCAGAGAGAGGTATGTAGCTTCGTATTACTCTCTGGTGCATCTCGACGCGATATACCAAAAGGCACTGGAGGGGATGATCGGCCCCAGCAGGCCAAAGTCACAAAAATACCTCGATGCCAAAGCCTACCTTAGTGATCAGGACGTGATTTCGACGTACAACGATTACCAAAATGCCTATATCGAGGCTATGTCGGCTTACATTGCGGGTACGGATCCAAAGAAAAGACCAGAACTACTTGCCCGAGCGCAGATTGCTCTGAAAAACTGGAAAGTGTACGGCAGCAAAGGTGAAGTAGATGCCGCTTTGCTGACACTTGATACAGAGGGTGGTGGGTTCAGCGATAGTCGCATCGCCGATCACGTTGCTGTCCTTGATAGTTACAAGGGGCTTGGGCTCGACCACACCGATCCATTGTCGTTGATTACATATAAGTCCCCTGTTTCTGAGGTGTCCCCTCCCCGTGACAAGTGGGATGAACCTGAAGGCTGGGTAAAGATCAGCTTCGACCATTCTCAGTTCTCGAAATACTATTCTTCGACGACTTCGGGAAAAAGTGGATTTGGTGGGTTATCTCTCGGATTTGTGACAGTGGGCGCCACCTCTGGAGGAAATAAGACGCAAGAGACCCGCGTGTCAAATGTGAGAAGCTTTAGTTATTCGTTTGAGCTGAAGCGGGTTGGGATTGTTAGGCCCTGGCTAGATACAAGAATATTCACTCAGCCCGGCGCGTGGACTTGGAAAAGGAATCCAAACACAACGGAGTTCCCATACATAAGCTACGGTTCGGACGGAGACGGAACGCCGCAGGTGGCACCAGCATCCGTCTATGACAACGCTCCGATATTTTGCCCAATGATTCCCCTCGAGATGATTATTGCACGAAACAGGACTATTACTGCAACAACATCAAAGAGTGATTACAGTCTAATTACGACTTCGGGTTCTTCAGGAGGAGGAGGAGGCTTCTCTTTTCTCTTTGGTGGAACGAAGAAAACATGGACGACCCAAAATGTAACGGAAAATGGTGATGATGTAACATTTACTGTTGAGGCCCCTGGAACGGCAGTGGTTGGCTTCATTTCTGGTCTTGTCCCTGAGCTTCCGATGCCCAATCCAAACGACACGTGGTCTGAGGAAGCGTGGAGGCCTTGATGGTAGTTCGCGCCAGACTGAGAGTTCTCATTTCGTGTTTGGCTTGGGTCGTTGTTTTTGCCACACTAGCTCGAGCGGACGAAAAGCGGCAGGCATTTGCTCAGGACCTTGCCTCCGCGATCTTAGGATCTGACGGCACTTTTGTAACCGTTGGTGCCGGCGGTGGATGGCAGGGAGTTGTGCTTTCGCCACCTGGCACATCGCTCGCTCCCATAACTGAGGCATATAGCGGTCTTCCAGGTGAGCTTTCTCAGGTGCTTGCGAACAACACCGTTTTCGACCGTCCACTCGCAATGAACGGAGGCGTCCCCACTTTCTCGCCGACTCCCATTGCGTCAATTTGGGAAAATATTCTCGAGGAAACACGGCCAAGTGAGCCCTTGCCGAAGGATCGTCTGCTCTCTGTTGCCGTCATGAAATGGCTGTTTCGTCCGCTGTATAAAAACAATAGGGTCGTCGGGTATAGCCGTGAGCCATCCCGCTATATGGTGCGGTATCGCGAGTTTGAAGATGCGTACATGATGCTTCAGAGGGGCCGCGACAGCGGTCTTTGGAAGCTCGATCCAAGACTTAGAAAGTACCCAACATACGAGGACGCGCAGACGGAAATCCTTCGAGAATGGTATAAATCGGGATATAAGGCCGAGATTGATACCGCTACTTGGAGCTTCCAAGCATCGGCAGGGGGAGACGTATGGAAGAGTTGGGCGGTCGCCAATGAGCAATTCAACGCTCATATGCTTCCTATTGATATCTACACAAGGCTGCCCGAAACGTATCTCATGCCTCCACCCGCATCTTGGTCAAGTGTGTCATCATGGATCCGTGCTGTAAGTAAGACACCTGATGACGCTGCCGAATATCGTTTCCAAATGGCTCGGATTCGGATTGTAAGGCCGTGGATGGATTTGGACGCGTTACTCTCTGGAAAGTTGGTATTTCATAGTGGTGTCAAATCAAGTGTCCCGATCAGCGCAGGGACTGTGCCGAGCGCCGATGCGATACCTGAAGGGAGAATGTCGGCGTTCGTCGAAGAACTTTTGATAGTACGCGACGTTAGGCTAGTCAGCGGCGTTCCTGAAAATGGACACCCGTTGTCGAAGTTCGCATATCCTGACGGAATAAATTTGGTGGGATATGTTGTTCGTGTCTTGCCTGAAATTCCAAGGCCTTTTGAATCGCTGTCAGAAGCGGAGTAGCAGAATGCAGCCAAACTTCTATCGCCTGTATACTACTTAGACTGATGATCTGATCAACATTGTGGGGTGCTCTTGAAGTCTAGGAACATATCAAGGCCATCTGTGATGCCAACCATCAGCGTGAAGGGTCATATTCTGGCATTCCTACTATTTGACCTAGTCCGGTGATGGCCGCGTCGCCGTTGATGAACAATAGGAGTAATATATGAAACGCCGTGAGTTTTTGCTATCTTGCATACCCCTCATGGTTCTGTCCGCGATAAGTGAACCAGCATTCGCCGACCTTTACGATGATTACATTAACAGTGTTTCCAAGAGACCTTTCGTATCTTTTCTTGCGCGGGAAAGCCCCGGCAGCATTGATAAGCCGGGGCACGCCTACATCGGAGTAGGCGTGGAACTTGATAATGGTCTGCTAGTATATGAGAAATTGCTTGGCTATTATCCAGTTGATGAATCGACCTGGGGCGAAATAAAAGCGTCATTCTCGACTGCCAGCGGCGAGCTAAAGTCAAAGATCGACGATGTGGCTTGGGACGTAGAGTTTCGGGTTAATACTGACGATACCGGCCACTCAAACGCTTTGGATGTTGCTGATCGATGGATGGCGAGTGATCCGAAGTACAATCTCTTTGCAAATAGCGGAAAGAATTGCAGCAGTTTTGTGTCAGAGATAGCAACTGCACTTGGACTAAAATTGCCCAACGATGATCCCGGAGCTACGTGGCCAGTAAACTACATCAAGAAGCTCAAGGCTGTGAACTGATATTGTCCGCCGCGAGAGTAAAACGAATGAACGGGCCTCATTGCCCTGTCGGCTCTGACAATGCAACCAAGCTTGGAGCCTGGTTGACGGCGCGGGTAGTGTTCGGGCATGGCCCGACGCAGCCCTTTGCGCTGCTTCAAGGTCTCGCCAGAAATCATTCCCGTGGCTGTGATGGCGATGTGCTGCTGGATGCAGCTGTCGCGTCGCTGTATCGAGGACCTGTTGCATGAGCGTGGCATCGACACCTGTCACGAAATTCTGCGGTTATGGGAGGGGGCAAGTTTCGGACCGTTGTTCGCCGCGAGGAAGCGACCGAAGCGTCGCCTTCGACACGAGTATCCCGTAAAAACAATTATTTAGTGTTGGAGAAGGTTGGATATCAGGCCCATTCCCTCCGCCATTATCCACATTGCGAACCAGTGACACCGCCCTGACGGGCACCGATTTTTTCGTGTTATCAAAGGGGATTGCAGGAACCGACCGAACCTCATAGACGCGCAGCCTAGCCGAAGCTGGGCTCAGAAAGGTCCTCAGTCTCAGTTTGGGCGAACCTCGCCCGTTCCGGTTCGGTCTCGTTTTCTCGTTACCTTTCAATGCTCTGCCGCCGAACCCCGCAAAAAACCTAAACGTGCGTTCCGAACGACATCGATAGCAACATAGCCAGAACACGCGGTAGGCGCGTTGCTCGGGATGCCAGCGTAGATTGGCGGATTTCTTGCGTGGGTTCGCATCCCATTCCTCCGACGAAACTGCTGATGACAAATGATTTTTGCGTGTCTAGCCTGGCCGCATGTCGAACGGGCCTTGGACAGACGCAGAGAATGACCTGGTCGTCGCGGATTACTTCGCGATGCTGTCTGCGGACTTTGCTGGCCAGTCCTATAACAAGGCTGCTCACAATCGTGATCTTCAGATCCAGATCGACCGCAACCGCAGTTCAATCGAGTTCAAGCACCAGAACATCAGCGCGGTTCTCAGGGCCCTCGGAGAGGACTGGATCCCCGGCTATAAGCCCGCGCAAAACTACCAGGGCACACTAGAAGAGGCGGTGGCGCGTTGGCTGGAACTCAACCCCGGCTGGCTGTCCCGCATTCCGGACCGGCCCGCGATGGGCCTCCGCGAGGCGGCTCAACTTTGGATTGGACCGCCCCCGACGCTCAGCAACCAACCGCCTCCGGCTGAACTTGAGCAAACCATCGCCACCGCCCGCAAATTCGATGTGGCGGAGCGTGACGAGCGCAACCGCGCGCTTGGCCGGGCGGGAGAGGAACGCGCGCTGGCGCATGAGAAAGCGGTGCTGGCTGGCTCCGGGCGCTCTGATCTTGCGTCAAAGGTGCGATGGGTCTCGGAGGAGGATGGCGATGGCGCGGGGTATGATATCGCCAGTTATGCGCCGGATGGTCGGCCCCGTCTGATCGAAGTGAAGACGACCAACGGCTGGGAACGCACACCATTCCATATTTCGCGGAACGAGCTGGCTGTTGCCGACGAACGGCGGGCGGACTGGTGCCTCATGCGGCTCTATCACTTTGCACGCGAGCCGAAGGTGTTCGAACTGCGCCCGCCGCTGGACGCCCACGTGTCGCTGACCGCCACGAGTTTTCAGGCCAGCTTTCACTGACCCTCAGTCAAACACGCGCCCCGGCTGCTCAACCCATGGCAGCTCCGCCACGCCGCAAAGGTCGAAGATCGACAGCACCGTGGGCTCGCGCCGCAGGACCAACCGTTCCAGCACGGATGGCGAGAGCCATGCCAGCCGGATCACGCGGCTGACATAGCGGTCGGAGATACCTTCCTCTCTGGCGAGATCGGCAATGGTGGTGACGTCGCCGCGCTCAAGCCTGCGCCGCCAGTCCCATGCTCGGCCGATGGCGCGCAGAAGGCGCGCGTCCTGGCCGCGTTCCATGGCCACCTCGATCTCCTTGGGAGGCAGGATGCGGGGGCGGCCGCCGCGATTGCGCATGGTGAGCGGTATGTGGACGCGGAGCGTTTCGGGCTCTGCCATCACGCCACCTCCGGCTTGGCCGGTGCCATAAGCGTCGCAATTGCACCCAAGCCCTCGTGGCGCAGATCGACCGCCAGTCCGGCGTCGCTGGCTGTGACACGCGCCACCAGCAGCCTGACCACGCGCGCTTGCTCGGCCGGGATCAGCGCCTTCCACATGTCGTCAAATTGGGCGAGTGAGGCGCTGATGTCCGCCTCGCCAAGGTCTGGCCGATCCTTGCGCAGGGTACGTGATACCCGCGCGGCGACCTCCGGGGTGCGCAGCAGGCGCCGGATTTCGCCGACCACGGCATCCTCGACGATGCCACCGGGCAGCCGCTGCGGGCCTCGCAACTCTGCCTTGGGACGTTTTTTGACCACGTCCATCGAGACATAGTAGCGATAGCGCCGCGTGAGCCTCAACGAATTTGCCGCGATGACACTAATCGCGCCCTGGATCATGGTGACCGGCACGGTCGGGATGCAGTGGGCGCAGGCAACCGGGATTATCG
>NZOF01000155.1 GCA_002695185.1 Erythrobacter sp. | reverse complement strand
GCGCTGGATGCGGATGTTCACCATCCCGAACCAGTCAAGCGTGCCGAAGGCATACGAGGAGTTCGACGAGGCGGGCCGCATGAAACCGTCCTCGCTCTATGACCGCATCGTCGATGTCATGGAGGAACTGGTGCGGTTCACCGTCCTGCTGCGCCCGCATGCCGACCAGCTGGTCGACCGCTATTCGGAGCGCAAGGAAGCCAAACGCGATATCGATCCCAAGGCCGATATCTCGTCTATCGCCTTATCGTCATCGTGAGACGTCTAGAGCCTTCGACATCCTGCCTGAACAAGTGAGCCTGAGGCGGTGAGAGAATATTCGGTGATCTATTCTCTCGGCGCCACAATTCAATTTTGAGCTCGAAATCGCAGTCTCACGGATTGGAGTTTCTTTCGGGCCTCATCGCATCCGGGGGCGAGGCCTGCACCATGGGCAGCATATACTCCCGTGGCATCTGTCCGCAGACCGATCGCGGGCCGATTGCAGACAGGAGATCGCGCACCGCGAACTACGGCCCCTTCGCGCGATTGCGCCGGAGCTTGGGAAAGCGATTGGCAAGAAGCACGAAGCCGGAAATTGCAATGACGGTCCCGCCGATGCCGAACAGGAGCAGCCACCAGCTGTTGATCCGGTCACGCTGGGTCCAGTCCATGATGTGGAGTCCCCAGACGAGGTCGAATAGGCGCCAGGTATCGCTGCGCGCCGCGAGCACCGCGCCGGTTGAAGCGTCGATGTAGAGGCGCGTGCCATCCGGATCGGCAAATTGCACCTGCCACGCCGGAAACGGTCCGCCGAATTCGGTGCCGACCGGCGCTTCGATCGACATTGAGGATTTGATCGCGGTGCTGGGTCCCGTCCAGGCAGCCGAGGCGATTTGCTCGGCGGCGTCGCGCGAGAGCGGCGACAATTTCCTTCCGGTCACTGCTTCGTGCAATGTTGCGCTGCCATCGACGCGCTTCAATTCAACCACCGGATCGCCGTTGACGGTCTTCGTCGTTGCCGAGACCAGGTCGCCCTCGTTAGCCGCCCATGCAGGTAGCGGAGCGTCAACGCCCAGGGGTAATGGTTCGCGCGAGATCACGTGCTCGGAACGGACGTGTTCGATTTTCAGGAACGACATGATCGTCCCGGTTGCCGTCCACAGGAGGGCTTGCACGCCGACGAAGACTGCGAGCCACTTGTGGACCTTGCTGCCAAAGATGTGCAGTCGCAGCTTGCGCGAACGCTGGCCTGTCATCGCGGCCGGTTGATCAGTTCTGGCGCGGCGCGCGTGACGAGGAGTGGTACTGGACGATTTTCCAGTTGCCATCCTCGTGCGTCAGTACGGACGTCGCAACCCCGTCGCGCTCGATTACACGGCCATCCGTGAGGGCGATCCGGTAGCGGTAAGTTTCATGGCCATACGCCACATGACCGACTATCCTGGCGTTCACCGTCGGATTGGTGAATGCGAACTCGGTGATCTCGCCGAGCTCTGGGCCGAGGTGGTGTTCCATGTACTGCGCGAACGTGCCCTCGGCCTTGCCATTCTCGAAAACCAGCGAGTCCGCGGCAAACAGCGTCCGCATGGCCGCCTCGTCACGGGCAACCAGTGCCTCACGGTAGGCAACGAGCACGGCCTGCGCCTGTTGCGTGAGCGCGTCCGGCGCCGCAATTTGTGCGCTATGGGCGGAATGATCGCCATGACCGGCATGCTGAGCGTGCGCCGCAGTGGCCATCGCAGCGAGTGCCGCCGCAGCCGCAGCCGCGAAACCTGTAAACCTCATCGCTTATCCCCTCAGAACCAGAACCGAACGCCCACGACATAGTTGGTCACGCTTGGATCCTCGCCCGCAAGGTGGGCATAGTCGGCGCTCTGGCCAACCTTCCATTCCTGCTCGATGCCGACATAGGGCGCGAATTCACGGACGAATTCGTAGCGCAGCCGCAGCCCCAATTCGACCGAATCGAGACCGGCTCCGACACCCAGTTCGGGAATGTCCTGCGCGGACAGGTTCACCTCAGCGCGCGGTTGCAGGATAAGGCGCTGCGTTATTCGCTGGTCCAGTTCGGCTTCGACACGTGCCGTCAGATCGCCCTTGGTCGACAGGAAAGCGGCCGCATCGACCTCGAACATATAGGGCGCCAGACCCTGCACGCCGAGGACGGCGTGGGTCCGTTCGGGGCCCGTCAGGTCCTGCCGTACGCCGGCTTGCAGGTCCCACCATGGGCCGATCGCGTGGCTCCACAAGCCTTGGATTTCAGCGGACTCGGGCTTTTCGCCGAATGTGCCTTCGCCCTCGCTCTTGAACCAGAACTTGTCGAGGTCGCCGCCGTAGTAGCCCTGCACGTCCCACAGGTAACCATCCCCGCCTTCCCGTGCGCGATATTCGGCGCGGTCGCCCTGGAACCAGAAAACGTTCATCCCGCCGTTCTCGGCGCGCAGAGCATCGCGGGAGGCACGCATCGCGTCCGCCCCCCAGATCGCATCGGCGGCACGGGGCGGTCCCGATCCCGCCGCAGCCGGAGGCGGTCCTTGCGGGATGGGGGTCATGTCCATGGCGCCATGGTCCATAGTGCCATGGTCCATCATCCCGTGGTCCATCGACTGATGGTTCATCGGTGGTTGGCCGGACGACTGCATCCCTTCATGGCCCATCGCCTCGTGGTCCATGTTTTCCATGGTAGAATCGTCCATCGCCGGCATCTGGCTATGATCCATCCCCGAATGGTCCATGGTGGAATGGTCCATCCCCTCCATCTGGCTATGGTTCATCTGCGAATGATCCATGCCAGAGTGGTCTTGGTGCGGATCGGCGGAGGCTGTTTCGCCCGGTTGCGCAGTGGGCGCACACGCTCCCTCGGGCACCGGGTGGCCCATGGCGCGATGACGTGCGGCCTCCTTTTCGCATTCGGTCTGGGCAGGAGCCTGGGGCGCGGGCATCGCGTGGCCCGAATGGTCCTGCGCGAAGGTCGGGGTGGCGGTGCCCGCCAGAAACATGGCGACGATCAGGTGCATCAGTCTTCTCCCACCCGTTTCACATCGGGCGCCGAAGGCGGCTGGGCGACGGTCACGATCTGGAACATGCCCGAATGCATGTGGTAGAGCAGGTGGCAGTGAAAGGCCCAGTCGCCCTGTTCGTCGGCGGTGAGGTCGAAGGTGGCGCTGCCGCCGGGCTGCACGATAACCGTATGCTTCTGCGGCTGCCGGTCGGCAGGCGCGCCGTTGACCAGTTCGAAGAAATGGCCGTGCAGATGGATCGGATGCGCCATCATCGTATCGTTGACGAGCTTCACACGGACACGTTCGTTATAGGCGAAGCGGATGGGGTCGTCGCTGACGGCGGTAAACTTCTTGCCGTCGAACGACCACATGTAGCGCTCCATGTTGCCGGTCAGATGGATCTCCATCTGACGTGTCGGGCGGCGCAGATCGTCGTTCGGCTCGAGCGCCACAAGATCCTTGTAGGTGAGAACCTTGTGGGGAACGTTGTCCAGGCCGAGGCCCGGATCGCCCATGCGATCGACCGGGTTCATCGACACCATGTCGATGCCGGGGCCGACCTCCACGCTGGGCGGCAGCAGGGATGTGTCGCGCATATCCATGCCGCTCATGTCCATTCCGGCCATCGGATCCGCAGACGCACCTTGCGATGGCATGTCGTGGCCCATGGCCGAATGGTCCATCCCGCCCATGTCGTCGCCACCGCCATGGTCCATTCCGCCCGAGCCGTGGTTCATACCCATATCCGCCATCGTCAGCAGTGGCGGATCGCGCAAGGGCGGAACCGGTGCCCGCGCGCCGGGACGCGAGGCTAGGGTCGCCACCGCCATGCCCGACCGGTCCATGCTCTCGGCCACGATCGTGCGGGCTTCCCCGGTCGGCTCGACGACGATGTCGTAGGTCTCGGCCGTGCCGATCTGAAACTCCTCGACCTCGACCGGGCGCACGTTTTGACCGTCGGCACCGACCACCCAGAACTTCACTCCGGGAATGCGGACGTTGAAAAATGTCATGGCGCTGCCGTTGATGACGCGCAGCCGTACTCGCTCGCCAAGGTTGAACAGGAACTCGAGACCCTCTTCCGGTCCGCGCCCGTTGGCGAGGTAAGTGTAGGTCGAGCCGGTCACGTCGAGGATGTCGGTCGCCATCATGCGCATACGCGCCCACATCCGGCGGTCCTCGCCCGACAGCGGATAGTCGTCGGTCCAGGTGTTCTGCTGGTAATTGAAGTAGCCTTCGCCCTTCTTCAGCTTGTCCATGATCGTATGGGGGTGAAGAGGCGTGAAGTCGCTCAGGAGTAGAACATAGTCGCGGTCCGCTTGCACGGGGACCGTCCCGGCGGGTTCAACCACGATCGGGCCGTAGTGCCCGGCCTGCTCCTGCAACCCCGAGTGACTATGCCACCAGTAGGTGCCGCTCTGTCGCAGCGCGGGGATGTCATAGACGAAAGTCTCTCCAGGTTTGATGCCGGGAAAGCTGACACCCGGTACGCCGTCGTACTGGAATGGCAGAAGCAGCCCGTGCCAGTGAATGGAGCTGTCTTCATGGAGTGTATTCGTCACTGCCAGCCGGACCGGCTGACCTTCCTTGAGACGGATCAGCGGACCCGGTACGCTCCCATTTACAGCGATGGCGTGGCCGCGACGCCCCTGCACAACGCGCGGACCTTCGCCGATCGTCAGTGCGATGTCGCGGCCCGACACTTCGTCGAAGCCGGGGCGGATGGGGCCGCCGCCGTGCAGGTCGGCGCCGCGGGCCCATGCCGGCGCTGTCTGACCGAGGGCGAGCAAGCTTGCCGCGCCGGCGCTGGCGGTGAGGAACTTTCTGCGGTTGATTGCGACGTCGTCGATTAGAGGAAGTATGCTCATGCCTCTGTTTACGCCGCGACCGCCATCACCCCTCAAAGAAAATCGATCTTATTGCGCAGGCGCTGACGGGCCCGATACACACGTGTTTCGACCGATTTTTCCGTCACTCCCAACAATTTAGCAACCTCGCCATGGCTTCGCCCCTCGATGGCGACCAAAACAAGAGCCTCGCGAAGGCGGAGCGGCAAGCGATCTATCGCGTTGGTGACCTGAGCGAGCAATTGCCGGTCGGCGATCTCAACATCAGGACCGGGTTCGTCTGCCGCAACGGCAACGTCGGGACCTAGGGCCCTCAAACTCAGCAGCCGCACAACCTTTTGGCGCCTGAGCCGGTCGCGGCATTTGTTGAGCGTCACGGTTGTCAGATAGGCTGCTACAGGCTTGCGAGGATCGAGCTTGGCTCGCGCCATCCAAACCGATGCCAGTGCGTTCTGCAGCGCATCTTCGGCTTCGTCGGCAGACGAGAGCATCCGGCGGGCCAGACCGAGCAGGCGGGGCAGATGAGGCTCGACGAGTCTGCCGAATGCTGCCTTGTCCCCTGCAATTATCTTTTCGACCAGTTCCTCGTCAGGTGTGTCGTTCCGCCCCTCCACGACCTGTCATTCGCCAGGTTCGCGTGTTAGCGAAGCCGCGACCTGGCGATCGAAGCGCGCGCGCTGCTCCTGATCGAGCAAGGCGCGCATTGCAAATACATGCTCGACTGTTGCCTTCTGCAGATCGCCCATGCGTGCGTGCACCTCGTCAATAGCCGCGGCCACCTTGGGCCCGTATTCATGTTCATCGTCCATCGCGGAGGCGAGCCTCGCGTTTGCGGCTCTGAGCGACAGGTCGAGCTCCTGGCGTTGAACAGCGAACCGCGCCTCGAGCTGATCGAGTTTCCTGTCCTGCGATGCATCAAGATCGAGTTCCTCGTGGACGAAATCATGCAAAGTGATCGCATGCGATGCCTCGCGCCATTGCCCGGCAGCGTATGCGCCGATGCATCCCGCAGCCACGGCCAGAAGGGCAGCAAGCACTATCTGGAGAATGCTGACCTTCATGGTTGAACATGCAGCAGTGAAGCAGGTGAGAGGTCGGCGCCTTCGATTAGCTGGTAATTTGTTTGGCTTTCACGGGCAGGCGATTGCGACGTGCCAAAGCCCGCACCAAGCCCAATAAATGCCATCGCCGTGAATAAGGCGACACGCGTTCGCGTCGCATCGACCTGTTCGAGCTTACCCGCCCGCATCCACACGCCACCCATGAAGTCTTCGGGCAGCGAAGGATCGGGTGCAGCTCCCAGCCACTGCAAGGCACGATTAAGTCTTTCGTTGTCAGCCATGCGTATTTTATCCTGTCTTACAGCCAACTATACGCTTCGTCCTCTCATATCCCTTGAAAATTTTTGAGGGATGCGAACGGGTCGGACGTAAGAGAAGCATGAAGCTATCCCGTTCGCTCCTCTGGCTCCTCACACCGATCGCTGTGGCGCTCCTCCTTCTTTCGGCCCCTGGCAGTGCTCACGAGGGTCATAAGAAGGACCTGAGCGAGGCCGAGATGGCGCAGATGGAAATGCAGGATCATCCCGCTGCGCATCATGATGGGGCGGAGATGATGCCCGACGCCATGATCGGCCCAGCAGGTGCCCGTCAAGCTTCGGCAAACGCCATGCCGCAGACAGCCGACCAGGCGCTCGCAGCCAAAATTGCCGAGAACCGGGTTACCTCGATCAGCGACTTCCTCGGTCGCCTCCACCCTGTCGCCGCGCATTTTCCGATTGCCCTCCTTTTGCTTGCTGCCTTGGGGGAACTCTTGCTGACGATCCGGCCTGCTCTCGGCCTCGAAACCACGGTGCGCTTTCTTATCAGCGGGGGGGCCGCTGGCGCGCTTACCGCTGCACTCCTCGGTTGGTTTGCTGCGGGATGGCGCCTCGAGGACCGCTCCGAGACGTTGGGACTGCACCGATGGAATGGAACGGCGATTGCAGCCGTTGCCCTTGTTGCGACCTGGCTGGCATTTCGCGCGAGGAACCGCACCCTTCTTCGTATCGTGCTGGCGGTGCTGGCGGTAGCACTCGTACTGCAAGGCTATCTCGGCGGCGAGATGGTTTTCGGCCCCAATCACCTTGGTCTGGAGTAAGAGCATGGAGCGAAAGACTTCGAAACACGTGCGATTAATCGGCGTTCTGCCGTTCTTGTTTTTGTCGCTGGCTGCTTGTGGAGCTTCGTCAGACGCTCGAAACGATCAAAAGAGTGACAGCAATGCGGAACCTTCTGCACCGCTCACCTCTGCGAGTGCTACCCCGTCCCCGACCAGCAGCTCGATAGAATCCCGCACAGCCACTGGGGTCCGGGCACCGGTGGCGCCGGCAGCGTCGCAGTCAAATCCGGCGCCCGCTGAGGCGAAGACACCTGTTCGGGAAGGCTCCCATGCAGCGCCTGTACCAGCGCCCGCCCCCACCGGGACGCCTGTTAACGATCCGCATGCCGGCCACGACATGTCGACCATGTCGGATGAAGACATGAAAGCAATGGGACACAACTGATGAGCAAACGCAGACATCCGAACCATCGCCCACTTCTCCCCATACTTGGCACGATATTGCTCGCAGCCTGTACGGGCGCGGCGCAGGCAGCCAGCTTCACCATGTATCGCGATCCCAGTTGCGGATGTTGCGAAGCCTGGGCGGCGCACATGCAGCAGGGCGACCGGCATGAAGTCGCAACGGTCGATCACCCCGACATGGCGTCGGTAAAGACGCAGCACGGTGTCCCCGATGACCTTCGTTCGTGTCATACCATGATCGCGGATGGGTACGTCATCGAGGGCCACGTGCCCGCCGCNGACGTCGAGCGNNTGCTCGCNGAAAGGCCCGACTGGGTNGAAGGNCTNGCGGTNGCCGGTATGCCGCTCGGNTCGCCCGGCATGGANGCGGGGGGCAAAGTGCAACCCTANCAGGTCATAGCGTTCGGCANCGGNCNCCGCGAGGTNTTCGCGTCCTATCCCTGATTTCAGTCATACGCACCTGCGAAGCANAGGAGNCAATCCATGAGCTGTTGCGACACCCANCANGCAGGCCANGNCCAAGGTGAAGCTACCGCCATCGACCCTGTCTGCGGCATGAGCGTGGCGATCGAGGGTGCTACGCATATCGCCGAGCACGACGGCGCAACCCATCACTTCTGTTCGGCGCGGTGCAAGGACAAGTTCGTCAGCGACCCGGAGCACTATCTGTCGGGCGCGCATCTTGAGCAGGTCGAGGACGTTCCCGAGGGGACGATTTACACCTGTCCCATGCATCCCGAAATCCGGCAGGTAGGACCGGGAAGCTGCCCCATCTGCGGAATGGCTCTGGAGCCTGAGACGGTCAGCCTCGAGGATGGACCCGATCCCGAACTCGTCGACATGACGCGCCGCTTCTGGGTCAGCGCGCTCTTCACCCTGCCGTTGTTCGTCTACGCGATGAGCGACATGGTGCCCGGGATCAGCTTCGACCGGCTGATCGAACCGGCACGTGCGCAATGGGCGCAGCTGGCCCTCGCCACACCGGTCGTACTTTGGGGCGGGTGGCCGTTCTTCGTACGGGCGTGGCAGTCGCTCAGGACCCGCAACCTCAACATGTTTACGCTGATCGGCTTCGGCGTAGCGATCGCGTTCCTGTTCAGCCTCGTCGCGACTCTCCTGCCCGGCATCTTCCCGCCCGCCTTCCGCGATCACTCGGGCCGCGTCGGCGTCTACTACGAGGCGGCGGCGGTCATCACCACGCTCGTCCTACTTGGCCAGGTGCTTGAACTCAGGGCGCGGGGTTCGACCTCGAGCGCGCTGCGTGCGTTGCTCGAACTCGCGCCTCCGACCGCACTCAAGATCTTCGGCAGTGGCGACGAGCGCGAAGTCTCTCTCGACCAATTGGCGAGTGGTGACCTGCTCCGCGTCCGCCCTGGCGATAAGGTGCCGGTCGATGGCGAGGTGACCGAGGGTTCGAGCGCGATCGACGAGTCCATGATCAGCGGTGAGCCATTGCCCGTGTCCAAAAAGGCCGGCGACCAGGTTATCGGCGGAACGGTCAACCAGACCGGCGGCTTCGTTATGCGTGCAGGCGCGGTCGGCAAGAACACGATGCTGTCCAAGATCGTCCAGATGGTCGCCGAGGCACAGCGCAGCCGGGCACCGATCCAGCGCCTGGCCGATCAGGTCGCGGCCTGGTTCGTGCCTTCGGTCGTCGTCATCGCGGTCGTTACCTTTATCGTCTGGGCCATCTGGGGGCCATTCCCCGCGCTTGCCTATGCACTGGTCAACGCGATCGCCGTTCTCATCATTGCATGTCCCTGCGCGCTCGGCCTCGCAACCCCGATGTCGATCATGACCGGCACCGGCAAGGGGGCCCAGCACGGCATCCTCATTCGCAACGCCGAGGCGCTGGAGACGCTCGAAAAGATCGACACGCTGGTGGTCGACAAAACGGGCACTCTCACCATGGGCAAGCCTGATCTCGTCTCGGTCACTCCCCGAGTGGGACTGGACGAGGCCGAGTTCCTTTCCGCCGTCGCCGCGGTCGAAGCCGGGAGCGAGCATCCGCTCGCCCATGCAATAGTTGAAGGCACCAAGGCGCGAGGCGTGGCGTTCGAGGCAGCGTATGATTTGTCGTCGATTACCGGCGAGGGTGTCGAGGCGCGCGTGGGACCGCGGAAGGTCGCCATTGGCAACGAGAAACTGATGCGGCGGCTCGGGATCGATGATGCGGAATGGCTCGCGTCCGCAGAAGCCGGACGCTCCCAAGGCCAAACCGTGATGTTCGTGGCCATCAATGGCGCACCGGCAGGGCTGATCGCGGTCGCTGATCCGATCAAGCCGACCAGCGCTGCGGCCATTAGGGCGCTGCACGAGCGCGGGATCGAAGTGGTCATGCTAACCGGCGATAGCCGCGCCACCGCCGAAGCCGTGGCCCGCCAGCTCGGTATCGACGAGGTCGAGGCAAACGTCTCGCCCGAGGACAAGCATCGCAAAATCGAGGCGCTCAAGGCCTCCGGTAAGCGCGTCGCAATGGCAGGGGACGGCATCAACGACGCGCCAGCGCTGGCGGCTGCGGATGTTGGCATTGCAATGGGAACCGGCACCGACGTGGCGATCGAAAGCGCCGGTGTGACGCTGGTACGCGGCGACCTGACCGGTGTGCTCCAGGCGATTGTCCTGTCGCGCGCCACCATGCGCAATATTCGCCAAAACCTCGTATTCGCGTTCGGTTACAATGCGCTCGGCATCCCGGTGGCGGCGGGCGTGCTGTTTCCCGCCTTCGGCCTTCTTCTCAATCCGATGATCGCGGCAGCAGCGATGAGCCTCTCATCGGTATCGGTCATCGCCAACGCCCTGCGCCTGCGCGGACTAAAGCTTCCCACATTGGGCGAAGGTCGGGCATGATCGCGGCAACGGCAATCGGAATAACACTCTTCCTGGTATCACTGACCTTGCATTTGGTCATGTTGCGATTTGCGAAGAGGGTGTCGCCTCCCGGCATGTCGCCAGCCGCCTTGAGACTGACGGGAGGATCTCTGCTCGTTCTCCTCAGCCACATGCTGGTTGCTGTGGTGTTCGCAGTCGGATTTGCCTGGGCCGCTTCGCTCGGGCTTGGCGGGTTTGCCAAGGAGCCCGCCATGTCGGCCATGGATTACTATTACTTCGCCCTGATCACCGTGACGACAGTGGGCTTGGGCGACATCTATCCGACCGATCACCTGAGGGTGATTGCGGGCATCGCGTCGCTGACAGGTTTCATCCTGATCAGCTGCACAGCCCAGTACGTATACAAGACGATGAGCCAACAGGAGGATTGAATGGCCGACAACCACAATGCGGATCAACAGCAGCACCAGGGCGGTGGGGGCAATTACTGGCGCTTCATGGCGATGGTGGCGACGTCGACCGCGATCATGTTCGGCCTGATGTATCTAAACACATACGAGCTTGATCATGTGTTCTGGAGCGAGACGCGCTTCTGGATGACGTTCGTCATGGGCGGCATGATGATGATCGTCATGCTCCTCTTCATGTGGGGCATGTACAAGGACAAGACCAAGAACTTCATCATCCTGGGCGTAGGCGCGCTGGTCTTTGCGGTGGCGCTGTGGCTGGTCCGCAGCCAGGCGACCGTCAACGACGAAGAGTACATGTCGGCTATGATCCCTCACCATTCGATCGCAATCATGACGAGTGCGCGGGCTGAGATCACCGATCCGCGTGTTCGCAAGTTGGCGGACTCGATCATTGAGGCTCAGGTCAAAGAAATTGCAGAGATGAAGTTGCTGATCGAAGACATCGAAAGGAACGGTGAGATGGGCGACGGCACGCCACTCCCCGCGCGGACGACCGATCTCACACCAGAGCTATTGCAGGAAGCCGAACAGGCGGTCGAGCGTCCTATCAGCCCGGAGGTGCGCGACGAGGTTACGACGCGCGAATAGATGCTCCGGCCAGATTTATCCCGCAATTGATGGAAATGTGAATTTGCGGGATAAAAACGCGATCGGATGGCTTTGCGGAGATGGTTCGCTGACAGTTTTTTGCGGACTTGCATCGACGATGCCAAAGCTAAATAATTGCGTATTCTGAGTCCTCAAAAAGGCATCGAACCAATGCATTAGACGGCTTTTGAGGGCCTTTTGAGGGCTTTTTGGAGACGGCCGAATTCCTAACCATCTGATAAGACGTAGAAAGTTAGTTCGAATGTGATGCCTCTTCTGGCACCATCGACTTAAGGCATTGAAATACCATGAAAAAATGGCAGATTTGGAGGACTCACATTGGTTCTCCAAATTCTTGTCTCGGCTCGTCTTTTCCATTCTCTCAGTGGTTATCGAGCCCGAATGCTCGGAGATCGATTCGTCCCTGATTATCTCGGCCACAAATTTTTGAGGGCCTCTTCGAGGGCTTTTGAGAAAGCCACATTCCGAGGCCCGCAAATGCTTTCTTCGGCGACCCACTTTTGAGGGTCGACCGGATCGCATTGCGCATGAGTGATATATGTCGCGCGTCGCGTGACGCTTGACAAATCGACATGTGATGGCTAGATGACCTCATGGAAATCGAATCCATCAGGCACAAGGGCCTGCGACGGTTCTTCGAGACCGGCAATGCCAAGGGCCTCGTGGGTGACGTGATTAGGCTGCGCAAGATGCTTGCCTTCATTGATGCAGCGGAAGGCATGGATGAGCTGTTCCTACCACCAAACTTCGGCCTGCATGAACTTGCAGGAAACCGGAAAGGTACCTGGTCGATGACCGTTACACGCAACTGGCGCTTAACCTTCAACGTGAATGAAAAAGGCGCGCTGATCGATATGGATCTGGAGGATTATCATGGCGCTTAAGATGCACCCATCGCTTGCTATCCATGTCGGCGACTGGCTCAAGAGCGAGATTGTTGAGCCTGCCTGCGTCAGCGTAACCGATCTCGCTGCACACTTCGGTGTCTCGCGGCAGGCGCTGAGCACGTTGCTCAACGGCAATGCCAGCCTGTCTGCCGATATGGCGATCCGCTTTGAGAAGGCATTCGGGGTCAGAGCCGATACCTTGCTGCGGATGCAGACAGCCTATGAGCTCGCACAAGCGCGGGCGCATGAGGACGACATCAAGGTCGGAAAGTTTGCCGAAGCAGCATGATAGTCCCCGACTTTGAGCTGCGCATCACGAAGCAGAAAGTCATCGAACTCTAGGTCCCGTTTGATACCCGCCAATATGTCGAACGGTTAGACAGGGCGGGTAACGGTCGGTCCGCAGTTGAGCGGCGCGCGACGAAGTGGTCGTCTAGCCACACTCCTTGAATGGCCGTATCGTAAGCTCTTTCGAATCTCTAAGTGAGGTATCGTTGCCTGACCGAGGAGGGGACTTCGGACCTGTCAGATCACTTCCGCATTCGGCGCGTTGTTGCTAACTGAGGCGCATGAAGCCTGCGTTGCACCCGCTTGAAGATGAACGGCTGCGAGAACTGCGTCGCTATGGAATTCTCGATACCGACAAGGAGCGCGAGTTCGACGAGCTGGTAGCGATAGCGTCGGAGATCTGCGAAGCCCCGGTGTCGGTCATCAATTTCATCGACGACGGCCGACAATGGTTCAAGGCAGAGGTCGGGCTCGGTGTCAGGTCAACCCCGCTCGAGACGAG
Source organism: Erythrobacter sp. (assembly GCA_002695185.1). The sequence goes on along the minus strand of NZOF01000155.1, from coordinate 77,110 downwards.
CCTGTGCGGTCATGCGATCCTGCAGGGCGACTATATCGAAATCCCCGATAGACTTGCTGATGCGCGGATGGCGGATAATCCGCTGTGCAGCAGCGATCCGGGATTTCGTTTTTATGCTGGCTCTGTTCTCAAAGGAGCCAATGGTCTTCCACTAGGCACGCTGTGTGTCCTGGACCACAAGCCACGGGAATTGTCAGAGCATCAGCGCAGGGTGCTGCGGGTCCTGTCGCGCCACATCATGCGCGAATTGGACCTGCGTTTGGCGCTGGACCAAGAGCAGACACTGCGGCGGGAGGTCGATCACCGGGTCAAGAATTCGCTCGCGTCGATTGGCGCACTGCTTTCCATGAAGGCGAGGAGAGAGACAGATGTAGGCGTGCGACGCGCGCTGGAAGATGCAAGCGGCCGCATCCGTTCCCTATCATCGCTCCATGCAGAACTCCACGAGCTTGGCGACGAAGATCTCGTCAGTCTCCAGTCGCTGTTCATGCGTATCGAAACCGACCTGAGACAATTGCTGCCTGATGGAATAGTACTCGTTATAAGAGTGAGCGATGACCGTGTCGGTCCGAAACTCGCCAATTCGTTGGTGCTGATCGTGAACGAGTTCATCGCCAATTCCGCCAAGCATGCCTTCGGATCAGGTAGTGGTTCGATCACGGTCGACATCGAGGTCCCGTCTGGTCGATTGTCGCTCGTTTGTCGGGATAACGGGACCGCTGACGCGGCAGAAGCCGAACACGCAGCGAAGGGCTCCGGCCTGGGAACGCGTGTGATCCAGTCTATTGCCTCGTCGATGAATATCATGCCTCAATGGCAGGCTAGCGGAAACGGGATGGAGTTGAGGATGGTCGGCGCAGGCGCAAGCACTGCGACTTGAGCCCATGGCGGGCTGCGGAGGAATTAGGTGATCGGCTTTTTGTGGGCCGATTGCGGATCTTCCGCATTTGGTTGAAACTACGCGTAAGCAGTCATTTTCCTCGGGTAGGAAGGCGGGGCGCCCAACGTCGAGCGGCGAAGCGGAGAAAGGGTCGCTATTCGCCAAATAGCGACCCTCTCAAATTTTCGCTGTTACCGTGGCCCGAAGGGCGCGCGAATGCGAGACCAGATGCGCTTACGACTCTCGATCACGCTCAAGCCAAGGATGGCGGCAGTGGTCCAGACGGCGATTTCGGAAATGACGGCCGCACCGGCGACGGTACCAACCCACAGCGCCTTCGACGGATCTGTGAAATAGATCCCGACCACGCCGAGCCAGGCAAGCGCGACGAGCGACCAGAGGGCGATAAGAGTGGGCTTCTTCCAGTTCATAGTGGGGTATCCTTCGTATTTGATGCGGGTTGGTTCAGCCGAGGCCGCTGGTGTTGATCGCGCCGGTCGCCTGCAGGTGCAGCACGGTGATCCCGAAAGTGTTGACCAGCCCGTGGCCAATGATCGTGGGCCAGAGATTGCGCCGCGCGACGAGATAAAGCAGCCCGAAAGTGAGGCCGATGAGGCCGGTGGTCAGGATCCCGCCGATCCCCTGATAGGCGTGGACGAGGCCGAACAGCGCGGCCTGGAAGATTGCGGCGAGGATCCCTGTGAAGCGGCGGGCTCCGAATATTTCCACTGCACGGTGCATCAGGAAACCGCGGAAGACCATTTCCTCGCAGAAGGAGGCGGTGGTCCACACGATCACCATCATCATGAGATATTTTGGGAAGGTGGAGACATCCATAAATTCGCGTTCGGCTTCCGCGCCGAGCAGCGAGCCGAGCACGACCATCGAGATCGCATTGGTCAGCGCCGCGCCGAGAAAGACGAGAACCACCATGCCCGCCCCCTTGAGCACGTCGCGCGCGCTTTGCGGCCCGCGCAGGCCCAGCGAGCTCCATCCCGTCCCGCGCAGCCGGAGGAGGACGGTGATGACCAGCACCGATGCGATCAACGCCACCGGACCGGTGTATTCGATGCCGGGGATTTCGCGCGCGATGCAGAAGGTGGCGATCACCAACAGGATTTCGGCCCAGGCGGGAACGGGCGTGCGGCGTTGGGCCGGCTGCGCGGGGGCAACCGCGTCGGCCGTCCAGGGGGTGGTCATGGTCATGGAAGGTCCTTTCTAATCAGTCTTGCAATCGGTTCTCCCGCTTAATACTGAATCCGAATTCAAATTCAATATCGAATTGAGGCTTGCGGGATGCGTGCCGATGCGAAAGGAGCGGTGCGATGGCGAAAGTTAAGCAGAAGCGCGCGGCGAGAACCCGGGAAAAGATCCTCGCTGCGCTCGAACAGCTGCTCGAAAGCAAGGAATTCGAAGCGATCAGCATCGCCGATATCGCGCGCCAGGGTGAGGTGGCGGTCGGATCGATCTACAGCCATTTCGAGGACAAGGAGGCGCTGCTTCCGGCGCTGTTCGATCGCTATATTGAGCGGATCAAGGCGCGCGTCGCCGAGTTTGTCGAGCATGGCACGATTGACGGCGAGAAGTATGAGCCCAGCGCGGCGCCTGATCTTCGCGGGGCCATAGAACAATCAATCCGCGGGGCGCATCGCCAGGTCACCGAGACTCTCGGCCTTCGCCGAGCGTTGCTGACCTATCGTCGGCTCAATCCCGATGTCGAACTTCCGCTGGTATCTAAGCTTGGCCGCGACGCTATTGAGTTGCTGGCCGCAGAGTTGGACAAATATCACGACGAGATCGTTCATACCGATTTGTATGAAGCCGCCCGAATGGTGAGCTATTTCCTCAACATCGCGTTTCTCGATCGCATCGTGCTGCCGGCAGCGGCGACCAAGGATGATTTACGGCCTTCGGATGAAAATTTGATCGACGCCTATACGGGTATGATTTTGCACTATCTCACTGGACGATAGGGGATACCTATCAGAGTAGATTCTCTCGGATGCCGCTGGACAAGCGAGGCGACTAATGGGCCGTTTTTGGACTTTCTGCTTTTGGCTCGAAAGATATTCCCAAAGCTTTCATTCATTAGTCCTACCAACGCTGACGCTGGTTAAGCGTCCGGCAAAGCACTTCAGTTGTCTTTGTGGTCCGGGTCCCATTTAGATGTGAACGGAGCACTGATGACGAGCAAGACCAGCACGATTACTGACATTGTTACTGCGAGCCAAAGTTCACCCATCCCACAAGTGAGACCGATTGCGCCCGCAACCCAAATGGACGCCGCCGACCCCGCGCCTTGAATAAAGTTACCTTCTCGAAACATTGCGCCAGCCCCGAGAAATCCAATTCCTGTTATGACACCTTCGATGACTCTAGTGGGATCGATATTTGAATTCGTGTCGTTGATCGTCTGAAGCATTTCTATTGAAGCCATCACCAGACCGCACGACCCAACAGAGATGATGACAAATGGACGGAAATCGATGGGCTTGCGTCGCAAAAATCGTTCGAGCCCAATCAGAAATGGAAGCACGGTAGCAAAAGCGAAGCGGATTGCCGCACCTCCCCAGTCCATCGTTTCGGGTTCAAAAAATTCCATAGGTTATGCTAAGAAGACAGAAGAAGTTCCGCTTAGTCAGATTGCCCCCCGGACATGTTGAGAGCGACACGCCAAACGGTGTTGGAGACGTCGTCCGCGACATAGAGCACGCCGCGTTCGCCATCGTACGTCACGCCCACGGGCCGCCCGCGCGCATGGCCGTCTTTCAAAAACCCGGTGAGCAGATCGACCGGTTCGCCCGCGGGCCGTCCACCGCGGAACGGCACGAATACGACTTTGTAGCCCGAAGGATCGGCGCGGTTCCAGCTGCCATGCATGCCCACGAACGCGCCTTCGCCAAAGAACCCGCCAAGCCCGCCATCGGTCGTAAAGTCTAAACCAAGCGCAGCCACATGCGAACCGAGCGCATAATCGGGTGCGATCGCTTTCTCGACCAAAGCGGGGCGCGCGGGCTTGACCCGCGGATCGACGGTCTGCCCGTAATAGCTGTAGGGCCAGCCATAGAAGGCCCCGTCTTTCACCGACGTGAGATAATCGGGCACGAGCTGCGGGCCAAGTTCGTCGCGTTCGTTGACCACCGCCCACAGCCGTTCCTGCCACGGATCGAAGGCGAGCGCGGTCGGGTTGCGAATGCCGGAAGCGAAAATGCGGCTGGCCCCGCTTTCACGGTCGATTTCCCAGATCACCGCACGATCTTCTTCGACATCCATGCCGCGTTCGCCGACATTGCTGTTCGATCCGATGCCGACATAGAGCTTGCTGCCATCGGGACTGGTGGTCATCGCCTTGGTCCAGTGGTGATTGATCTTCGAAGGCAGTTTGGTCAGTTCGCGACCCGGGGCCGTGATACTGGTCGCACCTTCGGTATAGGGGAAGGCGACCAGATTGCCCTGATTGGCGACGTAGAGCGTGCCGTCGACGAGAGCGAGGCCGTATGGCGCATCGAGGCCGTCGATGAAGGTTGTCTGGAGATCGGTCCGCCCGTCGCCGTCGCTATCGCGCAGCAAGGTAATCCGGTCGCCGCCTTCGACCGGGCTTTTGCCGCGCTTCTTGATCAAGCCTGCGATGACATCCTTGGGCCGCAGCTTAGGCGCCTTGCCGCCCGATCCTTCCGCCACCAGCAGATCGCCATTGGGCAGGAGCAGCATTTGGCGCGGGATCTTGAGATCTTGGGTGATCGCGCTGACAGTATAGCCAGCGGGCGCCGTCGGCAATTCGTCGCCCCAGCCTTTGGGCGTGGGAATTTCCATCGCCGGGATCAGCGCATCGTTCTGCGCGGGCAAAGCGGGCCGGGCGCCGGTCTGGTCGAGATCGGGATCGCTGCTGTCCTGGCAGGCGGCGATCGCGAGCGTCAGCGGAAGCGCGAGAATGGCAATTCGGCTCATGCGCCGATTCAGGGGCCGGTTCATTGGCGTTTCTCCACCGAATAGCTGCCCCCATAGGCGATGAACGCCGCGACGAAGGCAAGAATGCTGCACAGGATCGACAGGGCAAGGCCGAGCGTGCCGACCGAATGCCAACCGTCGCGCGCGTGCTGGAAGGCGTTGATCACGCCGAGCACGAACATCGCCGCAACCACGATCAGAAACAGCGTCCCGCGGCCCCGGGCGTGACGCGCCCGGCCTACGAACAGGCCGATCAGCGCCCAGGCCAGAACGAGCCCGGCGAAGAAATCCGCCCCCGCGATCAACCACGACGAAAAGTTCGTCCACTGGATTTCCGCGGTGTTGAGATAGGTGATGTCGGTCAGTAGCGCCGACGGATAGAGCGCGACCGGAAAGGCGAGCAGGATCGCGTGCAGCGGATTGGCGAAAGTACGAGAATGCGGCGCAGTGCGATCCATGCGGGAGTTCTCCTTTACCGGCAGAGGCCGATACGCACTAACCCACGATCGCTGGGAAAGTGCCGAAAACGATCGCGGCCGCCGCCAGCCCAAGCGCGCCCAGCGCCAGCGAGGAGCGCGGGAGCGCAGATTTGCGCGCCTGTATGACGAGCACTGCGAGCGCGGCAAGCCCGGCCGCGAACGCCACGATCCGCGCGACGGCCTGCCCCGGAAAGATCAGTACCGCGCCGTAGCTGATCGCGAAATGCGCCGCCCAGACCAGAAAGGCGATCAGCAGCGCGCGATAGACTGGTGGCCGGTCGATCGGATCGCCCGGTTCGCCGGGGGTGGGCCGTGCGGTTTCGTGAGCCTCAGCCACCGGGGAAGATCCGCGGCAGCAGAGTAAAGACCATGCCCTGGATCGCGCAGAACATGATGAAACGCGCGATGATGTTCATCGTGACGTTGGTCGGCGTGGTCATAATCCCGCGCGCTTCGCGGAAAGCGAGATAGATCGCCATGATCACAGCGACGACGACCACCTGCCCCTGCAGCACCGACAGCATGAAGACGGTCGCGCCCATGCCGTTGGCGGTCGGCAGGAGGCCGGTCGCAAGCCAGCCGGTCACATCGAGCCACAGCGCCCCGACCAGCAGCGCAGCGGCCAGCGCTTCGAGCACCCAAGGCAAATCTTGCGCGAGCCGCCCTTCCCTGGTTGCGAGCAACCGCCGACCGCCCCAGGCGGCAAGCAGCGCCAGCGCCTCGACGCCGACGATCAACGCAGTCCCGCCCAGAGGCGGCGGCGCGCTCCAGACTTCGGGATGGATGCCGTAGAGATAGAGATAGGCGAACACCGCCATGAAACCGATCATGCCTATCACCACCATCAGGGTGTTCAAAGCCCACCAGCTATGGCTGCTGGGGCCGGTGATCGCGATCGGCACCTCGATCCCGGCGCCGATATCCGCGCGTTCCTGCTTGATCGGGCGATCGGTCTCCCACAGCCAGCGCAGCGTGCTGACCACCGCGATGATCCCGCAGAACACCGCAAAGGCATAGCCCTGCACCGTCAGCGAGAGGAAGAATAGCGCGGTGAACACCGCCGCTGCCAGCGGCCAGGGCGACGGGCCCGGCATCAGCTGGACATATTGCGGTTCGGCCATGACGGTCGACGTGATCAGCGTCTCGCGCTGGCCGGTCGCCGAATTGGGCAGGAAATAGCGACCCTCGGCGACCTCTTGCGAGATTTCGGGCCGGTCCCACAGGGGATCGCGCGAAGTTACCAGCGGGATGGAGCGGGTCGAATACAATCCGGTCGGCAACCATTCGAGCGTGCCGCCGCCGTAGAGATTGCCCGCATCGTCATGAACGGTGAACCGGAACCGGCGCGCCAGATCGACCAGGAACAGCAGCACCCCTGCCGCCATCACGAAGGCGCCGATGGTGGAAACGAGATTGAGCAGGTCGAGCTCGCGCCCCGGCAGATAGGTATAGACGCGGCGCGGCATGCCCATCAGCCCGGTCAGATGCATCGGAAAGAAGGTGATGTGCAATCCTGCGAACATCAGCCCGAATACCCATTTGCCGACGCGTTCGGACAGCGCCTTGCTGCTGGTCATTCCGTGCCAGTGATAGAAGGCGGCGAACATCGGGAAGACCATGCCGCCCATCAGCACGTAATGCAGATGTGCGACGATGAAATAGGTATCGTGCGCCTGCCAGTCGAACGGAACCATGCCCACCATCACCCCGGTCAGCCCGCCCATGGTAAAGATCACCACGCTGCCGACGACGAACAGGGCGGGCGTGGTCCATTTGATCTTCCCGCTGGCGAGCGTCGCGATCCAGCAGAACACCTGGATGCCTGCAGGCAAGCTGACAGCCATGCTCGCGGCGGAGAAATAGCCCGCCGAGACGCGCGGCATATCGGTGGTGAACATGTGGTGCGCCCAGACGCCGAAGCTGATGAAGCCGGTCGCGACCAGCGCCAGCACATTGAGGCGGTATCCCACCAGCGGCACCTTCGCGACCGCGGCGACCATCATGCTCATCAGACCCGCGGCGGGAATGAAGATGATGTAGACTTCCGGATGGCCGAAGAACCAGAACAGGTGCTGCCACAGCATTGGGTCGCCGCCGCGCAGTGCATCGAAGAACGGCCAGTTGAAGGCCCGCTCGATCTCCAGCAGCATGGTGCAGAGGATCACGCTGGGAAAGGCGACCACGATCATCACCGCGAAGACCAGCATCGCCCAGGCGAAAATCGGCATCCGGTCGAGCGTCATTCCGGGAGCTCGCGTGCGCAGCACGCCGACGATGATCTCGATCGCCCCGGCGATGGCGGAAATCTCGATGAAGCCGATGCCGAGCAGCCAAAAATCGGTGTTGATCCCAGGACTGAACGCGATGGAAGTGAGCGGCGGATACATAAACCACCCGCCATCGGGTGCCAGCCCGACGAAGAGCGAGAGGAAGAACATCGTCCCGCCGACGAAATAGGCCCAGAAGGCGAAGGCGGACAGACGGGGAAAGGGCAGATCGCGCGCCGCCAGCATCTGCGGCAGCAGCATGATCCCGATCGCTTCCACCATCGGCACGGCGAACAGGAACATCATCACCGTGCCGTGCATGGTGAAGAATTGGTTGTAGGTATCGACGCCCAGGAAATCCTGCATCGGCGCGGCAAGCTGGACCCGCATGCCGAGCGCCAGCACACCCGCTGCCAGGAAGAACCCGAAGGCGGTGACGACATACCAGAAGCCGACGTAATTGTTGTTGACCGCGGTCAGCCGGGCCCAGCCCGTCGGCGCTTTCCAGATCTCGCTCAGTTCCTCGATCTCGCGATCGGGGCGCTTTTCGGTCGGAAAGCGATCGTAGAGCGCAGGGTCGAACCCGGTTTCGGACCTCACTGCTGCGCTTCCAGGAAAGCGGCGATATGGCCGAGTTCATCGGCACTAAGGACATCGTAGCTGGGCATGCGGTTGCCTGGCTTGATCGACTGGCTGTCGCCCACCCAGCCGACCAGCGTGCCGCGATTGTTGGGCAAGATACCCGCGCCCAGCGTGCGGCGGCTGCCGACATAGGTCAGATCGGGACCAGCCTCGCCGTTCGCCTCGGTGCCCGCGATCCGGTGGCATGCCGCACACCCGGTTTCCATGAACAGGCGGTATCCGGCCTGCGGATCGTATCGTTCGAGGGTTTCGCCCTCGGTCGGATAGGCATCGCGATCGCCCGGCAAAACCGTCGCGCCTTCGGGCGCGGCCGCGGCCAGCGTTTCCACCCGCCGCGCACTTTCGCCGCGCTGCGCCAGCCATGCATTCCATCCTGCGGTGTCGTGCGCGACCGCGACGAAACCCATCAGCGCGTGCTGCCCGCCGCAATATTCGGCGCAGACCCCGCCGAACTCCCCCGCCCGGTCGGCTTCGATCCGAAGCAGCGTGCGGCGACCGGGTATCATGTCCTTCTTGCCCGAAAGATGCGGCACCCAAAAGCTGTGGATCACATCGGCGCTTTCGAGTTCGAGCACCACCGGCTCGCCGACGGGAATGTGGATCTCGTTCGCATCTTCCATCGTCACATTGCCCGCCGCATCGAGATACTGGACTCGGAACCACCACATCTCGCCGGTAACGCGAATGCGCATTTCATCGCCGCGGATCGGCTCGGTCAAGCTGGCGGTCAGCGTCAGGCCCCAGACCAGCAATGCGGTCAGCACGACGCCGGGAAATGCCACGCCGCCGAGCCAGATCGCGCGTTCGCCGCCGAGCTTCGTCTTCCAGCGATCGGGGCCCTTGATCGCGACCCACAACGCCAGGACGACCACCGCGGTTACGATGGCACCCAATGCGAAGAGCGACCAGGACAGCGTCGTCACCTTGGCCGAATACGGCCCGGCCGGGTCGAGCACCGGCGGCGGCCAGCCCAACAGCGCGTCAATCATGATCCAACCCGTACAGATAGGCCGCGATATCCTCCGCCTCGCTTTGGCTCACCGGCATGGGCGGCATGGGCGATCCGGGCTTTACCGCGGGCGCGTTGCGGACAAAGGCGGCGAGCACATCGGGCCGGTTCGGCAGCGCGCCTGCGATCAAGCCGACATCGTCGAACCCCTTCAGCGAGGGGCCGAGCCGCCCGGCAGGCCAGTCGAGCCCGGGGATTTCGTGGCACGAACCGCAACCCGCACGTTGGATCGCGGCGCGCCCGCGCGCCTGTGCCGCGTCGGTCGGCTCACGTCGGGTGTCGACCGGGTTCTTGCATCCGGCAAGCATGGCGCAGGCCCCCAGCGCCATGGCAATCATGTCAATCCTCGCACGCAGATCCCGTCGCTCCCCTAACCGCATTCAGGTGGGAACCGGACAATAACACGCTTCGTTCCCGGCAGGCGATGCTTTTCCGATCGGTCCCGTTTTTAGCTTTGTTCGGCCTGGCGCTGGCATCGTGCAGCCCCGCCCCGGTCGACGATCCCTTCGATGCGACCGGCGAGCTGATCGCGCTGTCGGGCGGCGATGCCGGGCCGCAGGCGGCCTGCCACACCTGTCACGGCCTGAATGGAGGCGGCGACGGAGCGCTGGTGCCGCGGATCGCGGGCATGGATGCGGGCTATCTCGTGCGGCAATTAGGTTTCTATGCCGATGGACAGCGCAGGCATCCGCAGATGAGCTGGCTTGCCGGCCGGCTCGATAGCGATGAACGGCTGGCGGTTTCGGCCTATTATGCCGCAATGCCCATCCCCGAAGCGCAAGCCGCCGCGATCCCGGCCAAGTCTCCGCAATGCGATTTCGGCGACGCGCCGACGCTTTATCATCGCGGCGCGCCCGATCGCGGGCTGGCCTCCTGCGCATCCTGCCACGGGGCGGATGGTGCGGGGATCGGCCCCGGCAATCCCTCGCTGACCGGACAGAGCGCGGCCTATATCCAGGAGCAGCTGCAACGCTGGCGCATGGGCGAACGCTATGGCGATCCGCAAAACGTGATGCACAAGGCTGCCGACGCCTTGCGCGAGGAGGAGATCAGCCCACTCGCGGCGTATATTGCGTATGGTCCGGAGCGGTCTGGTCGTCGCGAACTTCCGGCAGGATGCCCGTAACCACGTCGTCGCGGTCCCAGAAATGATGCTTGAGCGCCGCGCCGACGTGCAGCGGCACCAGCAGCGCAAGACCGATCACCCCCAGCACATGCAAGCTTTCGGCCCAGTCGAGCACTTCGAACTGCCAGGCGGGGGACAAGGTATGGAACGGCATCGGCGGCACCGCCACCAGTCCGGCGATATACAGCGGTTCGACCGGCTGGATCGCCGACCACATCGCCCAGCCCGACAGCGGTAACAGCGCGAACAGCACGTAGAATGTGCCCGCGACGAGATGGGACACCGTGCTTTGCCAACCCGGCGCATCGGCATCGTTGATGGGATCGGGGACGAACAGCCTCCACGCGAACCGCAGGATGGCGAGCGTCAAGATCGTCAGGCCGAGCTGGCTATGCAGCTCATAGGTCGCCAGCTTGTCGCCGCCGACCGGATAGCGCGACATCAGCCAGCCCGAGCCGAGCTGGAACAGCACCAATCCCGCCATGATCCAGTGAAACCATACGCCGACGGGCGAATATTTGCCATCCTCAGTATAGCTCACCGCCCATCTGCGGACGAGCCGGTGCAGTCTCATGCGGCGACCCGACTGTCGAAGGAGCGGTAGAGGATCGTCAGCGCGGCGAGCAGATAGACCAGGCTGGCCGGGGCCCACATCACGATGCCGGCGATCTGCTGATCCTCGATCGGCGACAGGCCCCAGGCCTGCGTCGTCAACCAATGCGGCGCATAGAGCGCGCCGTGCGAAAAGGTCAGCAAGGCGCCCAGCGCTCCCATCGCTACCATCGTCGCCAGCAGGGCCGTGACGGCAGATGGCGCCGGGGCGTTCAGAACCTTGGCCCACCAGATCGCGGCGGTCCCGGTGATGGCGATCTGCATCGCCCAGAACACCCAATCGCTGCTCAACGCCGCTGTGTAGAGCGGAGGGGCGTGCCAGATCCAAAAAGTGAAGGCGTGGATGGCCGTCCAAAGCCCAAGCGATCCCGCGATCCGGCGGCTCTCCAGCCGTAACGTCGCCACGAGGAAGGGGGCCAGAAGGGCGGCCAGAATTACGTCATGGACGATCCGCACGGTGAACAACGCCGACCCGAGCGCGCAGAACGGACTGACGAAGAGAACTACGAACACTCCAATGGCTATGAGTGCCGGGCCGACCCTGAGTTGCTTTCGATACAGATGAATGCCGACGAGCGCCGCGAATATGACCAGCACCAGTTCGGGACCGAAATTCCACCGCGCCCACGTATCCGCAGGATCGGGCGCGCTACCGCAATAGGGAATCCATGCTGGCACCGATGCGTCCTCCTCCGTTCTCTACAACTCAAACATATTTCCGATCCGCATGACCAGCAATTTCTCAGCCCTTTCCCACGCTGCGAACGGTCTGAAGCGCACGTCTTAGGTCGGCGTACAGTCGACCGTTAAGAACACCATTTTCTCCTGCTGCTACTTTGATAGTCCGCTGGTCCAAACGTACAAAGCCATCCAGATCAGCAAGCTTGGAAGGCGAGTTGCCCACTGGGTCACTCTACGAAGTGAACGTGACACCCTCAAAAGGTCGGAAGGATTTCTGTACTGTTTTGACGGATATGAGAACAAGGTGAGCGAAATACGTGCGCTTTGCGAGACCCAGAATGCAAGCGCGAAGCCAGCGCGCTGGACCGTAGGCCAAGTGTGCGGTCCAACTCATGCTCGAAGTTTAAATGGGTTAGCCAACCGTGCAACGGACCATGGCGCACTTCCTTTAAACCGCCTGCTCTTTGGCTGTCTACCTTCCGGCGCAGCTAGCAAGCACCAACTGGTCATGTTTCATGTCTGATCTTAGACTGTTTGCGCCTTGCACTTAATAAACGAGATTGGGGCGCGTAATTGCCATCGGATCAAGCCTGAACTGAAGGCAGCTTTCGGGTTGTAGCAATGGTACCTCGAATGACCGAAATGAGGGCGCAAAGCCGACGCCTAGTTCACCCACTAAGACCGCCGCGAAAGCTCGACGACAATGCTTGCCGTCAGCACCTCCTCGGCACGTTCGCGTCGCTCTCGAACCGTCGAGACCAACTGACGCTTGGCATGGTTCGGCGTCCTGGCGATCGCCGCAAGCACGATGGCTTTCATAAGGTCGGGATGCATCTTCATTCACTATCAACTGCTGTGGTGATTTCTGCTGGGTAACGCTTTCTCTCGACTAGCGATCTCAGGCTCTCGGTAAGGATAAGCGTCGAACTGCCAAGCTTGATGAACTCGATCTCGCCCTCGTTGATCAGCACATACAGGGTGCTGCGCCCGATCCCCAGATAGCGACAGGCTTCAGGCACGCGCATCGCGATCGGCTCAATGGTGGACTGGTGTTTCCGCTCGGTTCGCTGGTCGGTTTCTTCCGCTTTCGGCATTCCGTTCGGTCCTTTTCATCTTTCGGGTGATGACGGACCGACCTGGGGGACATGGAGGGGAGCAGGCCAGGCCCGCCATCGACGCCGATTATCGGTCGAGAGGGGCCGATTGCGCCACATGACGTTTCTACGCTGGAGCTGCCGTTCTTACGCCGTTGCGCCGATCCGTCGCAAGATTTGCAAACGATGCATCCGTACGCATCCTGAGGGACGATAGCGGCTAAGCCATTCGTGGCATCTGGGAACCGATTTGCGAGAATTCCGACCGACCGCCGTCGCAAAGTATTCTGAAAAGAAACGGGATTTTTAGGAAGCCGCCGCCGGGCTCTAATGGGGGCCGTCGCATATTGCTCAACGAAACCAACCACCTGCAGTCCGACCGACGGCGGTGCTTTTATCTCGCCATCCCAAAACTACACCTGCACCAGACGCCTCCGGACGATCTCTCTTGAGCGCCAATCGCTGCTGCAAGTCTGCACGCGCATTGCACTGGCTATGCATTCCATTTGCAACTCTGCCGCACAGCGTCTGCACTTAGCGCGGGTTGCTAACGCCACCTTTGAAGGTCGGTTTGAAGCTCTTGGGTCGCATTGAGAGCCGCGCCGTGACGAACTCCAGCCAGATCAGATCGCATCCGGTGGGCGCTCGATTGGTGCGTTGCTGATTGCAGCGTTGGTGCATCGGGAGACCATTGCCGAGCGTTCTGCCGCCGCCTTTGCGGCGCGTCGTCACATGATCAAACGTCGGATAGGCGGGGTCGTATCGCTTGAGCCGGGATCTGCTTGGAACATTTTCGCCGCACCCAGCACACGGTGATCCCTGAGCCCAGCGGGGACCGGAGTTGTCCGGCACGTTGTTTGGTAGCGGCCACGGTGTCCTATCTAGCCTGCCGCGATGGCGACTAGGTCAAGGTAACGCTGCGAGCAGTGTCGGATCGCAAACAGCTGACATCGCGCTCCGCGATCGCGCCGGGCGCGCATATGATTATGCTTTGTCGGGGCGCGCCTTCGTATCGGCTTTGAGCTTTTCGAGGCGTTCCGAGCATACCTTATGGACCACTCGGCCAAGCTCCTCGACCTGCTCGCCGAGCCATTCGAGTTCCTCTTTTGTGATGCGGTAGTGCTTGGAGTAGCGCGCTTTCACGTAGGCTTCTTTGAGCTTCTCGAAGCGTGCGCGGTCCTGCTTAGTGTCGCGCGGCCACACATATGTAAGACGCGCATCGATGCGCTCGGCCTGCGCGCGCAGGAATCCCAGATTGTGCACGTGGGGGGTGTAGAACGTGCAGACGAGCAGCACGCAGTGGTAAAGTCCTTCGGTCGCCTGATGGTACTCGAAGGCGGCGTGCTTGTTCATACCCTCTTCGACCGCATATTTCGCGAGCTTCACTCGACCCTGCGCAGAGGTCATCCATTCATTGAAGTATTCCTGAGCCATCGCCAGCGCCTGTGACGGCGTCTTTGGTTTCGGAGTGTGCAGTTCGGTGTCGTCAGACTGGTAGACTGCGATCCCGTCCTGCTTGACGTCCATGAAGAAGTAGCGACCATGGGCGAGACCGTCATTCACCTCCTGCAGCGTATGCACGATGAAATTGACGGGAGTCTTGAGCGATTTGGTCACGCCATATTCGCGCATCAGTCGGTCATCGAGCTTGGACCAGTACTTCACCCGGTCAACCAGTCGCTTGTCATTGACGATCACGAGCAGGTCGTAGTCCGACTGGTAACCCTTTGCCGTATGCGGCTCATCGACCCACGTGCCGCGCGCATAACTCCCATAAAGGATCACTTTGAGGATGCGTCCGGCCTTTTTCCACTCGTGCTTGGCCAGTGCAAAGGCGTCTTCGAACTCCTCAAAGATCAACTGCACCACGCGTTCAATCTCGCGCTGCTTTTGCGGTGGCAGATGTTCGAGGTCGGTCTTCATCTTCCGATACCTAGCAAGGTGCTGGAATCCAGTAGCTGCTTCCGTCGCTGCGTTTACGGGTGAGGCGTCCAAGGGAGTAGGCGGGTTGCATTCGTAGGCCTCCACGGCATCGGCGGGGATGCGCCAGAGTTTGCCCAGCCGGAAGCCCTTGAGCGTCCCGGCCTTGAGCAGATCATAGACAAGAGTGGTTGAGACCCCCCAGCGCTGGGCCAGCGAGGCAGGGGAATATGGCCGCTGCAATTTCAGGCAGCCAGCGGCAGGCGTTCAGGCCGGGTCACCTGACTGGCGAACAATTGCTCCGTGACCAAGGCCTCTCGCTTGTAGAACTCATGAATACGCTCACAGGCCGCGATAAGTACGCTGGGGTTGTAAGCTTGGCCTCTCGCTAGGTTCGGTACCAACCGGACGTCATTCGCTACTCGTAGGCCAAACCAGCGCGCCGACCGGCCACTGTCTGCGAGGTATTCGCGAATAAGGTTCACGAGGTCTTCGTGACGATTGGCTTTAGATGCTTTCGGCATTTTAGGTTGCTCCGTGCTAGTGATGGAACCCCGTTTAGAGAAACCGGACTTCCGGGCAAGATAAATGGAATGATAGGCATGACATTTTGTTGCTCGAATATTTAATACCGCCGTACGTGATTAGTATTATACTATCACTGTCCGGATAGAGATGTGTCGCTGGTCTAACTATTAGGCTAATCGGTATACTGTAGAGCGCGCTATTCCGAGTTCCTTGGCAACATCTACTGGGCGCATGCCCTCGGAGAGCAGCCGCTGCACCTCGGCAGGGTCTACGCTCGGTTTGCGTCCCTTGTAGACGCCCTCGGCCTTGGCCTTGGCTATACCGTCGCGCTGACGCTCTGCCCGTATGTCGGCTTCAAACTCTGCCACCGCCGCAAGGATGCCCAAGGTTAGCTTGCCGGTGGAGGTGGTGGTGTCGATGCCGGATTGCTGGAGCACTCGGAACCCTATTCCCCCGGCAGTCAGGTCCGCTACGATCCTATGCAGGTCGATGACAGAGCGGGCCAAGCGATCTAGGCGGGTGACTACCAGAGTGTCCCCCTCCCGCAGATAGTCCAGGGCGGCAATGAGCTGCTCTCTGTCCTCTGCCCTACGCCCGCTTTTCTTCTCTGCGAATATCTTTGCGCATCCGGCCTGTTGCAGTGCGGCCTCCTGCACGTCCAGCGATTGCCCCACGCTCGACACGCGGGCGTAACCAACATCCACCATGACCAATCTCCTTTGTCCGATTTGGGTCTAGATGTTGATGCAAATACGTCCTATAATAATAAAGTCAACCCTAATCGGACATTCTGGGGGTGGCGCTGGGACGTGCCGTTAGAGTATACCCATAAAAGACGTATGGGGAGAATAGCTGCGGCATTCTTCCCTGCATGGTAGGGAGGGGGTACGGGGGTAAAGCGGGTATACATGGTCGGAGGCGTCCCCTCGCATTAGCGTTTCAATTTTCGGGTTTGGGGAAATCTCGTGCGACCTTGCTCCGCGCCGTAATCTATTTTTGAGTTTGGTTATGGATTGGTGAAATGGCTATTTTTGAATTGTACTCTAAACGTCAAGCTGATGCGGAAAAGTCCGCTAATGCTGACGTCTATCAATACGATAGCATACCCAAGCCTCTTCGTATCCAAGTTCAACAGATAGCCTTGGAGGGCATCGGGAACGTAGGTTCTTACGGAGGCTACTCAGATCGAGACCGAGATAACGATATATGGGCCGAAATTGAAACCATATATCTCCGCGAAAAGGGCCTGGATCAAATAGCCGGGGGAGAGTTTGCCGGATCACGAGTACTTGCATACATGCGCGAGTGTCGGACCCTAGATTGGTTAGACTTCCTCGAACTCCTTTGCACCGGACTTCAGGTGATGGGCGGGCACGACAAACATTACGCACGCCAAAACTGGGGGGTGGGCACTACTGGGCAAGAAGCGGTTGACGAGATAAATTACCGAATGCGGCAGGCTGGCGTAGGATATCAAATTGAAGATACGCAAGTAGTACGGGTGGATAGTCAGTATGTTCACGCGGAGGTGGTAAAGCCAGCGTTGACTCTTCTTTCTCAAGAAGGATTCGACGGTCCCCGGGAAGAGTTCCTTGCCGCGCATTTACACTATCGAGCAGCCGAGCATCGCCAAGCGGTTGCGATGGCAGCGAACGCGTTAGAAAGTACATTCAAGGCTATATTTGCCAAAAACGGGTGGGAATACAAAACTGGTGCGCGTATTTCCGATTTGGTTAAGGTTGCGAAAGCGAATAGGTTGTGGCCAGATTATATGGATGCCAGCTTCGACCAACTGATAGCTACGCTCCAAAGCGGCTTACCTAAAGTTCGAGATAACGACGCATCTCACGGCCAAGGGGCTACTCCCAAGGCAGTCCCGAACTATGTTGCCGCATATGCGTTACATTTAGCAGCCAGCAAAATCGTATTCATTGCAGAAGCGGCTAAATAGCAAACCGTTTGTCATTGAAGTTAGCTGTTTCGGTTCACGAAAAACCTTCGACAACCTTTCATCTTTGGTCTTTGTCAGCCCGTAGGCAGTTCGCGGACAATAGGAACCACGAGCTTGCGGGGCGTACTGTCCATGGACACTAGCTTAAGCTCTAGTTTCAGACTGTTGGCTCCTGATGGGAGGGAAAGATGAACTCTCTCGTAGGATGTGTCACCACCACTCATGTATTGATTCCTTGGAGTGCCCGCTGGGTCCGTTCTAGCCGCCATCGCAAACACTCGTTCGGCCCCGGCTCTTGCGGCGGCGTAATCAGGCACCCGCTCGCCATAATCGTTCTCTGTGTGAGGGGACGTAGAAAGAGAGAACCCTAGGGCTTGTCTGGGATGCTTAATGCGCATGCTCTCCGACTTCCAGCGGGTGCTGGAGCAGTTCCGCACTGTTATTAGCATTTCCCACCAACTCTCGTCGTTCGATGGGGGCCAAAGCTCGCACAGGACGACCGGTATGTCCGACTGGCGCTGCCATCGGTAAACCCGATAAGCGATCACGGCGGCGGCGGTTGCGGCAAGTGCGCTCCAGAGCGCGGCTCCTTCAACTATGTCCATGGTCAATATGTATCGGAAGACGCGCTGGCGGGAAATAGGGCCAAACTCATCGCGCCGAAAGGTGTACACTTAAATCGAACTCAGGTTCTAATCCCGGTACGTGTTTCACACCTTGTGTCGAGTGCTACAATCGAGTACCCCAATCGTCCCAGTACCCTTAGAAGAAACTCTTGTTTTTCTGCGGTTTTAGAGGGTCAGGCTGAAAATCCAGCCCTGTCCACCACATTTTCCGAAAAGTATTTTTGTTACAATAACTTGAGAAGGTCGGGCAAACCTTTGGTTCTTCAACCAGGCATTTGAGCCTTGAGTTTTAACCTCGGAGCGGCCGATCTAGCCGCGTTTCAAATATAAGCGGAATTCCGGTAAAGACCCTATTGTTGCCATTCTTAGACTGAGCCACAGTACTGTATGAAAAGAGATCAAGCAGTTCGCTGGGTGCCGATTGATGGTTTGCCAGAGCTTCCTCTGGGAGCTTTAGACCTTTCCTACGACGGGTCGGAAAATGTGTTGACGGTTCGCGCATACTTTCGGGACTTGTCCGTAGTGGGCCTCCCCCAGTTTGAGCCGCCCGCTGGTGGAGTGATTATTGCATTCGATAATGTCGAAGGATTCAAAGCCTATGAGGAGTTCGCCGACCCCTTATACGCTGATGATCATGAGGTCCCTTTGCTGGCCGAGACCGTGCCTTATGGCGGGACATGGGGATTTATCCAGATGCTTGATTCTTCATGGCTTGAGCGGCTTGCTGAGCGAAACGGGGTTTGGTCAGCTGATACAGCGGGTCACTGGGTAGTGAAGTCGGGTGAGATGGTTTTGCATGTAGCAACTCAGCCCAGGGTAATGCCCACTTTCAAGGGCTGGCTCGAGAAGACTGAGCCGACTTAACTGCCATGTCGTATTTCCACCCAATTCCTGCCCTTCCAGCTTTTCAATAGCCTCTCCCAAAGCGGTCGACTTGGGCGAGGTAAGTCCTACCCGCGAAACCATGGGTGGAAGGCTGGACATCGTTCTTCGGGATCTGGCAGGACTGCGCGGGCGGTTTGGGCTGGTTGGACAACAGCAAATTATTGAATTCGTGAACAAAGAGTGGACCAGCCCTGTCCCCCACCCGCCCTTTACGTCAGCAAGACATCAGCATAGCGTAACGGCTGCCCGTTCTCGGCGATCAAATATGCCCTTTTTTGGGGGATGGTGCCGGCTAGAGGATTCGAACCCCTGGCCTGATGATTACAAATCAACTGCTCTACCAACTGAGCTAAGCCGGCCCGTGACTATGTGAGGGCGCGCCTGTGGCCGAAAATTTCCTCTACGTCCAGTCCGATTGCGCGGCTTCCTTCTCGCGCCTATCGCCGCCGCATGGATTTGAGCGCAATCGTCACCGAAACGTGGAACGAGCTGGCCGATGAGCGGGGAGGAGGAAATCCGGCCCGCTACATCCCGGCCCTCGCGATGGTCGACTCTAAGAAGTTCGGCATAGCGCTTGCGACTCCGGATGGCAGGGTCTTCTGCGCGGGTGATGCGGACGAGGCGTTCTCGATCCAGTCCATATCGAAAGTCTATGCGCTTGCGCTCGCCTTGGAGCGGGAAGGGGCAGCGCTGTGGGATGCTGTCGGGCGCGAGCCGTCTGGCAACGCTTTCAATTCCATCGTCCAGTTGGAGCGGGAGAAAGGGGTGCCTCGCAACCCGTTCATCAATTCGGGAGCGATCGTCACTACCGATCGCTTTATCGGTACGCGCACACCGGATGAGGCGGTTCTGGACCTGTTGTCGCGATTACGCCGGATGGCGCGTGACGAGACAATAGCGTTCGATGCGGAGGTGGCGCGTAGCGAAAGCGAAACCGGATCGCGAAACCGCAGCCTGGCCTATTTCTTGGAAGACTTCGGGCGGCTGCGCAATCCGGTCGAAGACGTGCTTTCGGTTTACTTCCGCCAGTGTGCGCTCACGCTTTCTTGTCGGCAATTGGCTGAGGCGTCGCTGTTTCTGGCTTTCGATGGCGCAGACCCAGTTACGGGACAGCGGATGTGCAGTGCGAGCCGCGCGAGGCGGATCAACTCGCTGATGCTTCTCTGCGGCCATTATGACAATTCCGGTCAGTTCGCCTTCGAGGTCGGCTTCCCCGGAAAATCCGGTGTCGGTGGCGGTATCCTGGCGAGTGTGCCGGGGCGGGCAGCCATCTCGGTGTGGTCACCAGGCCTGAACCGTGCAGGGACAAGCTTGCTGGGGGCGAAGGCTTTATCGTCCATCGCGCTCAAGACCGGATGGTCGGTATTCAGCGGACAGCGGCCCGAAGCCTAAAGCGCGCCAAAGGTCCAGCCCTCGGTCCTCGCGATTTCGGGGGTCAGCGCGGCGGGAAACCATCGGCTGCCTTCTGCCGACACCTTGCGGAGCCATGCGGCGGTAAGGAGGGCATCGGTGGAGTGATCATCCAGTTCTTCCGGGCTCTTAATCGGCGGTGACCCCACGGAGATCAGAGCATCGTTCAACGCAGCTAGGTCTCTCATCTTCGCCCGCCCGGGTCTGCGTCCGGCCTCCATCGCAGCGAGGCTGGTGTAAATCTCGACTACGACCGATCCCACAGGGGGTAGGGGATCGATTGGCCAGACCGGAAGATGTCCGCGCAGGGAATGCAGCATCCGCATTCCGGTAAGGCTAGATTTGCCCACCTGTGCGGCGCCGACGAGGTTGAAATTCGAGTAAGGCTTGCAGCCCATCTCGGCCTGAGCATGCTCGGTCACGCGGAAGCGGCCGCGACCGTGGTTGGCGCCGTCGCAGCCGAAATGCTTTCCGGTGTCTGTACCGTCGCGGAAGTAGGGGCGAAGCTCCGGGTGCGCGACGAAGCTGTTCGCTCCGAGATTGGGTTCGTCGGAGGCGAACTTGTCTATCATCGCCCATAGCGAGGGCGCGTCGGAAGGGGAGAAGTCGAGGCCGGGGAAGTAGGCGCCGCAGTCGGCGTGGGGTAGGCTGATACCAAGGTCCAGGCCTATGAGCGTATTCTCGGGAAGGTCATCGCGCAGGACTGCCAGTACCTCTTCGCGCGACCAGCGATGCTGTACGAGGACGGGATGGCCGCCCGCGGCATCGGCTATCGCCACCGCGATCCCTTTCTGCTTCAGCCCCTTGGCGCCCGACCAGTCGATCGCGAGGAAATGCCGGAAGCGGTCAGTCACGCTCGCGCCTGAGTTTGTCCCAGTAATCGAGCCGCTTCTTGACCTCGCGCTCGAAGCCGCGCTCCACCGGTTCGTAATAGGTCTGCGGCTCCATTTCCTCGGGCCAGTAATTGTCCCCCGAGAAGCCCTCTTCGGCATTGTGATCGTAGGTGTAGCCCGCGCCGTAGCCGATATCCTTCATCAGCTTGGTCGGCGCGTTGAGGATGTTCTGCGGCGGCATCAGGCTGCCGGTTTCCTTCGCGTTCTTGAAGGAAGACTTCTGCGCCTTGTAGACCGCGTTGGATTTGGGAGCGGTCGCGAGATAGGTGCAAGCCTGCACCAGCGCGAGTTCGCCTTCCGGACTGCCGAGGAATTCGTAGGCATCCTTGGCCGCCATGCATTGCACCAGCGCCTGCGGATCGGCCATGCCGATATCCTCGACCGCCATTCGCACGAGTCTACGCGCAAGAAAGCGCGGCTCTTCACCCGCAGTCAGCATGCGGGCAAGGTAATAGAGGCTCGCCTGGACATCGCTGCCGCGCACAGCCTTGTGGAGCGCGGAGATGAGATTGTAGTGCCCCTCGCGGTCCTTGTCGTATACCGCCACTCGCCGCTGCAAAAACTTGCCCAAGCCCGCAGGATCGAGCGGTTCGGCGATCTTGGCGTTGTAGAGTGTCTCGGCCTGATTCAGCAGGAACCGCCCGTCACCATCGGCGCTGGCAACCAGCGCGTCGCGGGCCGGAGGGGTGAGGGGCAGGGGGCCTTCCAGCTCCTCTGCGCGATCGAGCAGCTGCCCGAGAGCATCATGATCGAGCCGCTGAAGGATCAGCACTTGCGCCCGGCTCAAGAGTGCCGCGTTGAGCGCGAAACTGGGGTTCTCTGTCGTTGCCCCTACCAAAGTGACGGTGCCGCGTTCGACGAAGGGAAGGAAGCCATCCTGCTGCGCGCGATTGAACCGGTGGATCTCGTCCACGAACAGCAAGGTGCGCTGGCCCGCCTCGGCAGCTTTATCCGCAGCAGCGAAGGCTTTCTTGAGATCCGCGACGCCGCTGAACACGGCGCTGACGCTTTCGAAACGCATGCCCACGCTATCGGCAAGGAGTCGCGCAATCGTGGTTTTTCCGGTGCCAGGGGGCCCCCACAGGATCATGCTGGAGAGACGCCCCGCCGCCACCATTCTGCCGATCGCGCCTTCCGGGCCGGTCAGGTGATCCTGCCCGATCACCTCGGCCAGAATGCGGGGGCGCAATCGGTCTGCCAGCGGCGCATCTTCGCGCACCACGTCGGTCGGGGTAGTCTGGGGCAATTCGTCGGGAAACAGGTCAGCCATTACGCCCTACCTAGTGCCTCGGCAGCGAATTGCCATTCCCCCGAGCACTGCTAGCATGGCCCCGGGTCGCCCCGCATACGGAGGGGGAAGTATGGTATACCGGAAAACGCCGTGGCACCTGTCGCTGATCGGCCTGCTGACGCTGCTGTGGAATGGCTTCGGGGCTTACGATTACACGATGACCAATCTGCGCGATCAGGCCTATCTCGATACGATGGGCTATCCGCCCGCGGGGATCGCCTATCTCGATGGGTTTCCGATCTGGGCACACACCGGATGGGCGCTTGGTGTCTGGGGCGCGGTCCTGGGTTCGGTGCTGCTGCTGTTCCGAAGCCGCTTTGCGCTGTGGGCCTATGTCGCTTCGATCATCGGGATCGCCATGACAACGGCGTATGAGGCAGGGGCCGAGATGCCCGCCGAACTGGCCGAAATTCAGCCCGACTGGTTCCCGATTCTGCTCTGGGGCCTCGCAATATTTCAGCTTTGGTATGCCTGGCTCATGCGAAAGCGCGGGGTGTTGCGCTAAGCCAGTTTAGCGTCGCTGGTCGTGGAGCCTGAGATATGTATCCACGACCGCCTGGTTGATCGCATCCCAGCTATAGGCGCGCGCAGCCCGCTCACCGGCAGCGCCGTGCGCCAGGCGCAAGGCATCGTCGGTACAATAGGGCGCCAGCGCTTCGGCGCAGCTTTTGGAGAAAGCATCGGTCTTGCTCGGCGGTACGAGCTGCCCGGTTTCGCCGTCGTTCACGAGGCTGGCAGCCCCCGTCGCCCCTGCCGCAACCACGGGCAGCCCGCAGGCCATCGCCTCCAGCGTCACGTTGCCGAACGTCTCGGTAATGGAAGGATTGAAGAAGATGTCGCCACTCGCCAGCGCACGGCCCAGATCCTTGCCGGTCTGGAAGCCGACGAATGTGCCGCCGGGCAGTGCCTTTTCGAACCATCCGCGCGCGGGACCGTCGCCGATTATGAGGACCTTGTGCGGGACCTGCCGCTTGCGCAGTTCGACGATGGTGTCCGCAAAGACATCGAGGCCCTTTTCCATCACCAACCGGCCGAGGAAGACGATAGCGACATCGTCATCGGCGAGGCCGTTGTCTCGGCGCCACTGCATGTCGCGCTTCGACGGATGGAATACGTCGCGATCGACGCCGCGCGACCAGATGGAGATGTCGTCGTGCATCCCCTGCGCTTTCAATTCGTCGATCTGGCTCTGGGACGGTGCCACCAATGCGTCGCAGCGATGGTAGAATCGCCGCAGCAGTGTTTCGACCGCGGGCTCCAGGAAGCCCAGGCCGTAATAGCGCGGATAGGTTTCGAATCTGGTGTGTACGCTCGCGAGGATGGGTACGTTGTTCTCGCGGGCCCATTTCACTGCCGCATGGCCCGTGGGATCCGGCGCAGAAACGTGGACGAGGTTGGGGCGGAACGATTCCAAATCCTTGCGCACATCGCTGCCGAGGCCGAGCGTAAGCCGGTATTCGCCCCGGTTTTTGATCGGCATGCGCATATTGGGCACGTTCACGAGATCGCCGGTCGGCGGAAAATCAGGCTTGTCTACCACAGGCGCATAGACACGTAGCGCCGCGCCCTGCCGCAGGACGTAATCGGCCAGCCGGTTCAGTGCCTGATTGCAGCCGTCGCGGGTGTAATTGTAGTTCCCGCTGAACAGCGCGATGCGAAGGTCTTTGGCGTCCATCGGGCGCGACATAGGAAAAGCTGTGTCATTTGGCGAGTGCTAGCGTGTCGCTGCCAAGTATCTATCGCCATGACCGCCCTATCGACTGGCCGGAACGACTACCGCTGTTCAGCGCTTGTGAGAGCGAACCGAAGCTTTCCGGGCGCATACCTATTTCAGATTGACTCCCTGACAAGCAACTTTATTGCCGCCGGTGGGCCACGCGGTCCCAACGCCGCGCGAGCTCTCTGGAAGGAGAGAATACATGACTGCCGAACCGACGCTCAAACCCGAGCGCCCCTTTTTCTCGTCGGGGCCGACCGCCAAACACAAGGGCTGGTCTGCCGCAAATCTCAAAACCGAATCGCTCGGACGCTCGCATCGCAGCGCCCTTGGCAAGTCGCGGCTGAAATATGCCATCGACCTGTCGAAGGAGATGCTCGGCGTGCCCGAGGATTACCTCGTCGGCATCATGCCGGCTTCGGATACAGGCGCGCTGGAATGTGCGATGTGGACGATGCTGCGCCCTGATCGGCCGGCGACTGTCGCCGCGTGGGAAAGCTTCGGCAATGTCTGGATTCAGGATGCAGTGAAGCAGCTCAAGCTGCCCAAGCTCACTACGCTGGACGCCGATTATGGCGAAATCCCCGATCTCGCTTCGATTCCGCAGGAAAACGACGTCGTCTTCACCTGGAACGGTACCACCTCGGGCGCGAAAATCCCCAACACCGACTGGCTTGCCGAAGGCCGTGAAGGTGTGACGATCAACGATGCGACCAGTGCCGTGTTTGCGATGGAGATGGATTGGGCCAAGCTCGATGCCACGACCTATAGCTGGCAGAAGGTGATGGGCAGCGAAGCCCAGCACGGCATGCTGATCGTCAGCCCAAAGGCGGTGCAGCGGATCGAGGAATACGATCCCGAATGGCCACTGCCCAAGCTCTTCCGCCTGAAGAAGGGCGGCAAGATCAACACCGGCATTTTCGAAGGCGCGACGATCAATACGCCTTCAATGCTGGCCACCGAAGATTACATCGAAGCGCTCGAATGGGCGCAGGCAATGGGCGGGCGCAAGGCGATGTTCGAACGCGCCGATGCCAATGCCAAGCTGGTCAAGGACTGGATCGAAGCAACGCCGTGGCTGCGCAACATGGTCTCCGACCCTGCCAAGCAGACCAACACCGGCGTGTGCTTCGTCTTCCAGGGTGACTGGTACGAGAGCCTGTCCGACGAGGACAAGGCCGGCGTGCCGAAGAAGATCGTCAAGCTGCTCGAAGAGCGCGACGTCGGTTACGACTTCAACGGCTATCGCGACGCACCGCCGTCTCTCCGCATCTGGTGCGGCGGCACGGTCGAGCAGGAAGACCTGAAGCGTCTCCTGCCGTGGATCGAGTGGGCCTACGAGACCGTCAAGAACGGCTGAAAACCTGCGCGAACCCTTTTCCCGTTCGTGCTGAGCTTGTCGAAGCACCGCACTTTTCTACGAGTGCAGAGCCAAAGGTGAAGAACGGCCCTTCGACAGGCTCAGGGCGAACGGATTTCAGAATTCCGGAGTAATCCAATGAGCAAACCCAAAGTCCTCATCAGTGACAAGATGGACCCGAATGCCGCCAAGATATTCGAAGAGCGCGGCTGCGACGTCGATGTCATCACCGGCGAAACGCCTGAAGAACTCAAAGCCCGCATCGGCGAATATGATGGCCTCGCTATCCGTTCCTCGACCAAGGTAACGCCTGAAATCCTCGACGCGGCGACCAATCTCAAGGTTATCGGCCGGGCGGGCATCGGCGTCGACAATGTCGATATACCCTATGCCAGCGGCAAGGGCGTGGTGGTCATGAACACCCCCTTCGGCAACTCGATCACCACTGCCGAGCACGCCATTGCGATGATCATGGCGCTTGCCCGCCAGATTCCGCAGGCCGACCGCCGTACGCAGGCGGGGGAATGGCCCAAGAACGACTTTATGGGTGTCGAAGTTACCGGCAAGACTCTGGGCCTGATCGGCGCGGGAAACATCGGCTCGATCGTCGCTAGCCGCGCCCAAGGGCTCAAGATGAAAGTCATCGCTTTCGATCCTTTCCTGACCGAAGATCGCGCACTGGAGATCGGGGTAGAGAAGGTCGATCTCGACACGCTGCTGTCGCGTGCCGATTTCATCACGCTGCACACGCCGCTGACCGACGAAACGCGTAATATCCTGAGCCGCGAAAATCTCGCCAAGACCAAGAAGGGCGTGCGCATCGTCAATTGTGCGCGCGGCGGACTGATCGATGAGGAAGCCTTGGGTGAAGCATTGGACAGCGGGCAGGTGGCAGGCGCCGCGCTCGACGTATTCCAGAGCGAACCGGCCAAAGATAGCCCGCTGTTCGGAAAGCCGAACTTCATCTGTACCCCCCACTTGGGCGCAAGCACTACCGAGGCGCAGGTCAATGTGGCGCTGCAGGTGGCCGAACAGCTGGCGGATTATCTCGTCAATGGCGGCGTTACCAATGCGCTCAATATGCCTTCGCTGAGCGCGGAAGAAGCGCCAAAGCTGCGGCCCTACATGAAGCTTGCCGAAAATCTCGGCAGCCTGGTGGGCCAGCTGGCACATGGGAATCTCACCAAGATCAACATCGAGCGTGAAGGTGCCGCGGCAGAGCTTTCGGGCAAGCCGATCGAAGGTGCCGTCCTGGCCGGTCTGATGCGCCAGTATTCCGACACCGTGAACATGGTCAACGCCCCCTTCCTCGCGAAGGAACGCGGGCTAGATATCCGGTCGATCCGGCATGAAAAAGAAGGTGCCTACAACACGCTGCTGCGGGTCACCGTAGGGACTGACAGCGGCGATCGTTCGGTTGCCGGTACGCTGTTCGGCTCGGACGCCCCGCGCCTGACCGAAATTTTCGGCGTACGCATCGAAGCCGAACTCGACGGTCACATGCTCTATATCGTCAACGAAGACGCGCCGGGCTTCATCGGTCGCATCGGCTCGCTGCTTGGCGAAAACGGTATCAATATCGGTACCTTCAATCTCGGCCGCCGCGCTGCTGGCGGGGAAGCGGTGTTGCTGCTCAGCGTCGACCAGAAGATCCCGCAGGATGTCGTTGAGAAGGCCTGCGCGCTGCAGGGCGTGAAGACGGTAATGCCGCTGGAATTCTGATGCGCGATAGGGCAGGGGGCCCGGCAGTATGACACAGCCTGACGACCTCCTGCCCATCGGCCTCGAAGACGCGCTGCCCCCGAAGGCCGCCAAGATTACCCGCGCCATGCGTGATGTCCTGCAGGCAATGGACGGTCATGGTTACGACCGCGTCCGTCCGCCGCTCATCGAATTCGAACAGTCTCTCGCCGGGCGGATGGAAGGAGTTGCAACCCGGCGCATGGTGCGGTTCACCGACCCGGAAAGCCTGCGCACGCTCGCCTTGCGCGGCGACATGACCGTGCAAGTCGGGCGCATCGCCGCGACCAGCCTTGCCGACGCACCGCGCCCATTGCGGCTGTGCTATGCAGGCGATGTCGCGCTATTAAAGGCGGACCAGCTTGATCCCGTCCGCCAACGCCTGCAACTGGGCGCCGAACTCATCGGAAGCGACAGTGTGGCCGCGGCCATCGAAGCGGTTACCGTGGCGCTAGACGCGCTGGAGGCGGCCGGAGCGACAGGCCTCTCCGTCGATTTTACTATGCCCGATCTCGTCGATACGCTGGCGGAAGAGGCCTTGCCGCTCGCTCCTGAACAGCGCGAGGCTGTCCGCCGCGAACTCGACATGAAGGATGCCGGCGCGCTCAAGGCGGCTGGCGGTGATGCTTATCTGCCGCTCCTTTACGCCACCGGCCCATTCGACGAAGCAGTCGAAAAACTAGCCGTCATCGATGCAGGCGGAGCTCTCGCGACACGTATCGCGGCCTTGCGTGAAGTAGCCGCCGCGCTTGGCGACCGTGCTCGTTTCACGCTGGATCCGTCGGAGCGCCATGGCTTCGAATACCAGAGCTGGTTCGGCTTCACCCTCCACGCCAAAGAAGCGCGCGGCGCTTTGGGTCGCGGCGGTACCTATGCCATCAAGGGCAGCGAAGAGGCGGCCACTGGCTTCTCACTCTATATGGAGCCGCTGCTTGAGGTTCTCGGCAGCGTGCAGGACGAAAAGCGCGCCATGCTTTTTCTGCCGCTTGGCCATGATCGCGCTGCCGCTGCTAGCTTACGGCGAGAGGGCTGGCGAACCTTGGCAGCTATTGGCGAAAGCGACGATGCCAAGGCGTTGGGTTGCACCCATATTTTGAGCGATGGTAAGCCTGCAGTTATCTAGCCAGCCTGCCACTGGTCGTGCTTCACCATGATGCTGGCAAAAAGATCCGAAGTTACGAAACCCTCGAGCCACTTGGCCACATGGGGTAAATGCTGATCATCGAACCATTCGCGGTCTGCATTGGCGAACTGCCGTACGAACGGAAAGATGGCGATATCGGCAAAGCCGCGTTTGTCGCCTCGTAAATAGGGTGAATTTTCAAGCCGGTTATCGAGTACGCGAAGGTGTTCGACAGCCTCTTTGCCATGCTCTTCCGGGTCCACGTCATCATATCGGGTCGCGTATTTGTAGCGGTCGAGATGGTGCTTGAACGGTCCATCATTGGCCGCGAGCAGTTCGTCGTCCTGTCGATCGAGCCAGCCTTCCGGATCGTTCTGCCTTAGCGCCCAGCGCATGATATCGAGGCTTTCTTCCAGCACATTGCCGGTCTCGGAGACCAGGACGGGCACCGTCCCCTTGGGCGACACTCCGATCATCTCAGGAGGCTTGTCGCGCAACACGACCTCGCGATGTTCGAATTGCGCACCGCTAACCTTAAGCGCCATGCGGGCGCGCATAGCATAGGGGCAGCGCCTGAAGCTGTAGAGGACCGCCTCAGCCATCCTCTTCCTTACGTCCGATATGTTCTGCCCCGCGGGCCGCGGCGATCCTGGCCTGCCGCTGCCGTTCCTCATACCGCGCGCGCTGTTCATCGGTACGCTCGGGATAGCACTGGTGGCAGGACACGCCTTCCACAAAGTGTTCGTGATTTTTATCTGCCTCGCTCAGCGGGCGCCGACAGGCGCGACATAAGCTGTGCGTGCCGACATCGAGCCCGTGTTTGACGCTGACCCGCTCGTCGAAAACGAAGCACTCGCCTTTCCAACGGCTCTCGGCTTCCGGCACTTGCTCGAGATATTTGAGAATACCGCCTTTGAGGTGATACACCTCGTCCAGTCCTTCGTTCTTCACGAACGCGGTGGACTTTTCACAGCGGATGCCGCCGGTGCAGAACATGGCGATCTTTGGTGTACGTCCCTCAGCCTCGAATTCTGCGCGGCGGGCCCTGAACCAGTCCGGAAACTCGCGAAATGATTTGGTTTCGGGATCGATCGCACCTTCGAACGTTCCGATCTGGACCTCGTAGTCGTTGCGCGTGTCGATCACGATGGTGTCCGGGTCTGAAATCAAGGCATTCCAGTCTTGGGGATCGACATAGGTGCCGACACCGTCGAGTGGATCCAGATCCGGCTGACCCATCGTGACGATTTCTTTTTTCAGGCGTACCTTCGTGCGATGGAAAGGCATCTCGGTGGCTCGCGATTCCTTCCATTCAAGATCGGCACAGCCTGGAAGGTCCCGAATGTAGTCGAGTACCGCATAAATGCCCGCATCGCTGCCAGCCACCGTGCCGTTGATGCCTTCCGAAGCAAGCAACAAGGTACCGCGCACTTCGTTCTGCTCAACACAGGCCAGCAGGCCCGGACGCAAGGAGGCGGGATCTTCGAAGCGCGTAAAATGATATAGCGCGGCGATACAGATGGGGGGCTGGTCGGTCACAAGCGCGCCTCTAGCAGCCTGACCCATAGGCGATCAATCGCTCACCACGTCGCCACACGCGACAGTCGCGAGGTTGGATGCGGCGAAACCGAGAGCAAAAACACGAAAGGCGGCTCCTTGCAGAGCCGCCTCAGCGTGAAAAACGTATTATACGGTAATATCAGTTAAGTTCGGCAGGGTGGGGCCCCATCCGGCCATCGGGATCGTCAAGCCCATCGATCTTCGACATCTGTTCATCGGTCAGCTTGAACGACAGCGCCTTGAAATTCGCCTCGATATGATCGCGGCTGGTCGCCTTGGGGATGGGGCAGAGGCCATGCTGCAGGTGCCAGCTCAGGATTACGGCGCTGGCTGGGTGGCCTGTTTCTTCGGCGATGGCTTCGATCGTGTCGTTCGAAAGGCCTTCGCCTTGGCCGAGCGGTGACCAGCTTTGAGTTACGATGCCGAGTTCTTCGTGAACCTTGCGCAATTCGCGCTGCTGGAATGTCGGGTGCAGCTCGATCTGGTTCAACGCGGGGGTAACACCGGTCTCGTCGATGATGCGGCGCAAATCTTCCTCGCGAAAGTTGGATACGCCGATCGACTTGGCTTTGCCTTCGTCACGCAGTTCGATGAACGCTTTCCAAGTATCCACGAACTGGTCCTTGTCGGGGCATGGCCAGTGGATCAGCAACATGTCGACATGTTCGCGCCCCAAGCGTTCAAGGCATTTATCCGCGGCACGTTTCGCGCGTTCATAGCCTTGGCTTTCGTTCCAGACCTTGGTCTGCAGAAAGATGTCCGACCAGTCTCCGACGCCTTTACCGACGCCGTTTTCGTTTTCATAAACTGCGGCGGTATCGACCAGCCAGTAACCGACATCGATCGCGGTCGAGACTGACTTGGGCGCATCTTCTTCCGAGAGCTTGTAGGTGCCGAACCCAAGTTGCGGGATCTGGCGGCCGTCGTTCAGGTCGAGGGTGGGATAGTCTGTCATAATAACTCCTTTGCCCGATCAATGGAGAAGGGGCCTGAAGTTTCCGAAGACAGTTTCCGCTCGTGCCGGATTTGCGCCGACCGGTGCGCAGATCATCACGTAGTTTGCATAAACCCGAGATCAGGAGCGGCAAAACGGCCAATGTTAGGAGCGACCGATGGCATTTCACTGGCGCTGACGCCGAACCATTTGGCCAGCGTGGCGGAATATTCGTCCACCGAGGTGCTGGGCAGGAGGCGACCCTGTTTCACCTGATCATCGCTATTAACCGAGACGTGCGGAGCCGTTCCGTAAAACTGCCCGCCATTGACAGCGCCGCCGATGATGAAATGGTGGCTGCCCCAACCATGATCAGATCCATCGCCATTCGAGGTCAGAGTACGCCCGAAATCGGATGCGGTGAAAGTCGTGACTTTGTCCGCTACGCCGAGCTCTGCTGTTGCCTGATAGAACGAATTCAGCGCGCTATCGAGTGCGGCGAGCAGGCCGGGATGCTTCCCTGGTAGCCCGTCGTGTGTGTCGAAACCACCCATCGACACCATGAAGACCTGCCTTTTCACGCCCAGCGAGCCGCGCCCTCCGATCAGCCGGGCTACCAGTTCCAGTTGCCGGGCAAGCGAATTGCCGGAGTCGAATTGGGTAGTAAGGTCGACGCTGCCCAGAGCATTGTTGACGAATTCCCCGTATTGTAGCGATCGCGCGGTCATATGGGCATAGTCGTTTGCCAGCACGCTGCCATTGTGCTGCCCCAGGATCGTCTGCAACGCTGCTCCGGCTGCGCGCGAGCCTAGGAGGGAGCCACCATATCCGGATATCTTGATCGCACCTGATCCATTGACCTGATAAGGGGCGAAGTTCTCTCCCGACAGAAAAACGGTATTTCCCGATGCATTGATGCCGGTGAACATCGCGTTGGTGTTGTGCGATTGTGCAAGGTCGGCCATTCGGCCGCCCCAGCCGCTTCGTGCGCCCTCGGGAAGGCTGGATTGCCAGGTCGACTGCTGGTCGTTGTGAGAGAAAAGCTTCGCCGGACGCGGATAGCGCACGTGATTGCTGTTTTCATACTCCGCGCGGGTCAGTGGGGTAATCAGAGGGCCTACGTTGAGCAAGGGTGCCATATGCCCGGCATCGAAGCGCGCCTTGAGGTGTGGCATGGTCGGGGCAACAGCGTAGATCAGATCGTCGGTCAGTTGCTGATCGTCTGGCGGCGCAAGTACCGTCGCCGCCAGGTCGGACCGGGTCAGGCCCACTCCCGTGCCATCCGAAGCGAGGCCGCGGATTTCGCGATATCGAGCATAATTGGTCGGATCGAACGGGATAATGGTGTTGTTGTGGTCGTTGCCGCCAAGAAGGAAGACACAGACCAGCGCCTTGTAGCCGTCACTCGCATCGAAGGCAGCCGCTTCGCCGATGCCCGCCAGCCCTAGCGCGTAACTGGATGCCGCACCCAGCGATGCAAGCTGGGCCGACCGACGCAAAAAGGCGCGACGCGAAACTTCGGGCAGATTTCCGATGAACATTCCCGTCTCCTCAGCGCTGGATCAGATAATCGTAGGACGCCATGACGAGCATCACGGCGATATAAATCATATTGAGCTTGTCCTGCTTCGGGCTCGCCTCGGTCACGGCCATTCCCTCGATAACCGCCAGGATTTCGCTGCGCGTTGCCTCCATGAGTTGCTGGCCAGTCAGGAGCAGATCGAGCCGGTCGAGCAGGGCCGTCGGATCGTGCGCAATGGCGATTTCAGCAGAATAGACAGGTTTCACATCGTTCGATCGCGACCCTTTACCGCGGATCACTTGCTGCATGAAGTTGAGATAGCTAGCGACCGTTGTCTCGTTCACGAGCTGGAATTCGGGGGCCACCATCCCGTTCGCCGAAGCTTGCGAATTGGTTGGAAAATATCCGGGGCGAAAGAAATTGAACACAGAGGGGGAGCGCAGCGGCGACTGGGCAAGACCGTTAGAACTGGAATCGGTATTGCCGATGTCCCAGTTGCCGCTGGCAGACTGCACTCCGACGGTTCGTGCCCACTGGATGTAACGCAGCATCGGTTCGCGCAACTTGCCGAAACGGGGATCGGACAGACCATGGTCCGACAAAGCCTCTTCATCGAGCAGGATAGCCTTGAAGACGGCTCGAAGATTGCCGCGCTTTCCGGTCCCATCGTCATTGAAGGTGCGCGCCACCCGTTCGACGTAGCCCGGACTGGGATTGCTCGTCACCAACCGCTGGATCATCTGTTTGCCGAAGAACGGTCCGACATTGGGGTGATTGAATAGCGCATCCAGAGCGATCGCCAAGCTCTCGGTTGCGCCCGTTCCAGCTGGAATGGTCGTCCCGAGAAAGGACTTTTCCTCCGGCGAATGGTAGCTTTCGCTGCGCGGATAGCGCCACTTGCTGGCGTCGGCAGTCATCCGCCGTGTGGCAACATCCGGCTCCGGTATTTGCCAATTTGCTCCCGTCGGATTGGGATGCAGCGTCGTTTCGGAAAAATCGAGATCGTATCCCGTGAAGACCTTGGCGATGCCTGTTACATCGTCATTGTCGTAGGTTTCGATTGGCCGACCAGAACTATCGAGTTGCTCGGTGCCGTCCTGGTTGAGGGCATAGAGGCCGATCGAGAACAACTGCATGACCTCGCGCCCGAAATTTTCATCCGGTACCCGGCCGGTCCGGGCGTCCGCCTTCTTGTTTCCTCGTGTATTAAGGTAGACACCCATTGCAGGGTTGAGAGCGATATCCTCCAGCAAGTCGCGGAAATTGCCGAATACCCGATCGTTCAGCGCATCCCAGTAAGCACCCATTCCCTGACTGCGCCAGATGAGACTGTCGACGGAATTGAGCGAGACAACGAAAAATTCCGATAGAGCGAGAGCGATGCGTTTGCGCACCCCGCTGCCACCATCCATCAGCTGTGCCCAAATCATCGAATTAGCGGGCTGGGTGCGCGAATAATGATTGTTTTCGTCGATGCGATTGAAGCCGCGAGAAGCGAAGAATTCCGCAGCCGTCTGGGAATTAGGCGCATCCATCTGGCTGGACAGCCATGCCTCGTAACCGTTCTGCCGGAGATTGGAGATGTCCTGCGGAGATACCGAAAGCGATGCGTGCAGGGCGAAGCGTGCTGCCTGGGCATCAGTCTGGGGCTTGAGGACTTCGATCGGCGGCACACCCGCATTGCCGCCTCCAGGCGATGAGCCTTCAGTTCCTCCGCCGCCGCAAGCAGCAAGCCCCGCAGCCAGTGTCCCAATGGCGGCTGATTTGCCTACGATCTCGCTAGTTCGGTTTGCACTTTCATGACGGGCGCCAACTTCCTCATCCGCGTCCAAGTCGGGCGCGCCCGACATCGCCCAATCGCGCGTGATAGTGTCGACCATCGTTTTCCCGTCCATCTGCAGTGCCGATCCCTGGCACCGGATCCATTGCTGACTTAGAAATCAGCCAGTGGAATTTTTATAACGGAACCTATTTAACGCAAGAGTAACCAAACGTTTGTGTCAAACAGTTTTTGGTGAATGATTGTGACGGATAAGCGTAACTTAATTACTTTGTAGTCGCCATTGATTGTGTTGCTTTAAATATTTTCGAGCTGGTTATCATTCGTCCGGTACCGCCTGACGGATAGCCCAAGGCTTGCCCTCAAAGAAGCGCTCCCCTAATCGCCGCCCGCTGCGCGGAATCGGAGCGGGGCGCACTCAGCAGGAAGGAAATTTCGTGGCCAATGTAACGGTGATCGGTGCCCAATGGGGCGATGAGGGCAAAGGCAAGATCGTCGACTGGCTGGCGAGCCGCGCCGATGCTGTCGTCCGCTTCCAAGGTGGCCACAACGCTGGACACACGCTGGTGATCGATGGAACGACATACAAACTGTCGCTTCTTCCGTCGGGCATCGTGTCGGGAACGCTGTCGATCATCGGTAACGGTGTCGTGCTTGATCCATGGGCGCTCAAGGCGGAAGTAGAGAAGCTCGAAGGTCAGGGCGTGAAGATCAATGCCGATAACCTTGCGCTGGCCGATAACTGCCCCCTCATTTTGCCGATCCACCGCGATCTGGACGGTTTGCGGGAAGCGGCTGCCGGTTCGGGAAAGATCGGCACTACGGGGCGCGGTATCGGTCCCGCCTATGAAGATAAGGTCGGTCGGCGTGCGATACGGGTATGCGACCTTGCACACCTCGACGATCTGGAGCCGCAGCTAGACCGGCTCTGTGCCCACCACGATGCGCTGCGTGCGGGTTTCGACCAACCGCCTGTCGACCGCGAGGCTCTGCTGAAGGAACTACGCGAGATCGCTGATTTCGTACTTCAGTATGCTCAGCCGGTTTGGAAGCGTTTGAAGAAAGTGCGCAAGGCCGGTGCCAAGATACTGTTCGAAGGTGCACAGGGCGTCCTGCTGGACATCGACCATGGCACCTATCCCTTCGTCACCAGCTCCAATACCGTGAGCGGAACGGCCGCTGCCGGTAGCGGGCTCGGTCCGAACTCCACCGGTTATGTGCTTGGCATTGTGAAGGCATATACGACCCGCGTCGGCTCCGGACCCTTTCCAACCGAGTTGGAAGACGAGATCGGCCAACGTTTGGGCGAGCGTGGGCATGAATTCGGTACCGTAACGGGGCGTCAGCGCCGCGTAGGCTGGTTCGATGCAGTGATCGTGCGCCAGAGCTGCTCGATCAGCGGCGTGACGGGAATCGCGCTGACCAAGATCGATGTGCTGGATGGTCTGGATGAAGTGAAGATCTGCACGGGATATCGTTTGCGCGGGCAGGTTTACGACTATTTCCCCAGCCATGCAGCCGATCAGGCCGCCGTCGAACCGATCTACGAAACGATGGAGGGGTGGAAAGATTCGACTGCCGGTGCTCGCAGTTACGTAGACCTGCCAGCCAACGCTGTGAAATACATCCAGCGTATTCAGGAACTGATCGAAACGCCTGTCTCGCTGGTATCCACCAGTCCGGAGCGAGACGATACGATCCTGATGCGGGATCCCTTCATGGATTGATCTTGCCGCCCGCAAAGGCGGGGGTTAGGCACGCACCATGACTGATACCACAAAGATGTCGGGCCGCCCGGTAATCTCGGCTACCGGGCTGTTTACGCCGGAAGACAGCATCTCGAATGAAGAGCTGGTCGCCAGCTTCAACGAATATGTCCGCCGCCATAACGAGACGAATGCCGCCGCAATAGAATCTGGCCAGATGGATGCGCTGACGGAAAGCTCCGTCGAATTTATCGAGAAGGCCAGCGGCATCAAGGCCCGGCACGTCATGGCGAAAGAGCCGGTACTTGATCCGGATGTCATGGCGCCGCGGTGGCCGCAGCGTTCCAACGATGAATTGTCTTTGCTCGCGGAGATCGGGGTTAAGGCTGCACGTCAGGCGCTGGAAAACGCGGGTCGCAAAGTCGAAGATGTCGATGCGGTGCTGTGCGCTGCGTCGAACATGGAGCGCCCCTATCCAGCGATGGCAATCGAGATCCAGCAGGAACTGGGTATCGATGGCTTTGGCTTCGACATGAATGTGGCATGCTCTTCGGCCACCTTCGGTATTCAGACGGCGGCCGATTACATTCGGTCGGGTAACGCGAAAAGTGTCCTCGTCGTCAGCCCTGAAATAACCAGCGGCCATCTTAACTGGCGCGACCGCGACAGCCATTTCATCTTCGGCGACGTCGCAACCGCTGTGCTGGTTGAGGATGCCGCTCTCGCGCCGGCTCAGCACTGGGATATTGTGGGGACCAAGCTCAAGACTGTGTTCTCCAACAACATTCGTAACAATTTCGGTTTCTTGAACCGAGCTTATCCGGAGGATGCGGAAGGGCCGGACAAGCTTTTCGTCCAGGAAGGGCGCAAGGTTTTCAAGGAAGTCGTTCCCATGGTCGCCAAGATGATCGTGGATGAGGCTGAACGGCTGGATATCGATCCGCAAGGCCTTCGTCGGCTGTGGTTGCATCAGGCAAATGCCGGAATGAACCGCCTTATCGCTCAGCGTGTCCTTGGGCACGAAGCCAATGAGGACGAAAGCCCTACCGTCCTCGACACGTACGGCAATACATCAAGCGCCGGCTCGATAATCGCTTTCCATTTGCATAATGGTGACTTGGAGGCCGGAGATACGGGCCTGATCTGTAGCTTTGGTGCTGGCTATTCAGCCGGAACGGTATTCGTTCGCAAGGCGGGCTGACGCCACGGGGCAGGGATGCGGTCCCAGGCGCGGAAAACTATGGGCACGGTTCGCCAGATGCCGTAAATCGCCACCAGTGATACGAGACCGTCCAGCGCATAGTGGTAGGCGAGGTGGACCGAGCCAAGCCAGATCAGCACCATGAACCAGAAGAAGAATCGCCCCGCCTTTGGCGAAATTTCGCGGGCAGCGAGCCAGTAGAGAACCGAAACCGCGACATGCATGGAGGGCATCGCGGTAATGCCACTGCCGATGCTCCGTTCTTTGTCGTGAAAGCGTTCGATCAGCATGTCCTGAACGCCTATTGTCATCACGCGGATCTGTTCGTTGGCCGCTCGAAGGTAATCCATTTGATCGGTGAACGTATCAATACCCAGCAGCGGTTCGGCGAAGGCAGGGCCCACCGATGCAAGGCACGTAGCCAGAAAGCCGCCGACAACCGACCATGCAAGTGCATAGCTGAGAAAGAAACGGCGACGCAGATCGTTGGAGATCGAGGGGAGCAGCGCCATCACGATGACGCCCGGGTAAAGGAACACGACCCACACGTGGTAGGCGAAAGCCATCGCAGCCGTGATCGCCGGGTATCCGAGGATGGGCTGCAAGACCCGCCATGGGTCGGTGCCGAAGAAGATCGCCCTGTCCCAAGCGATAAAAGTGGGGTCCCAGCTGTAGTCGGTGAACATCGGGATCATCGACTTCATGCTCGAAAACAGCGGGATCATCGTGGCGCAAAGCGCGATTGCCGGGAGGCTGGCGATCAGGAGAAGCAGCGAATTCTTCGAAAAATAGCGCTGGCGGGCCCATGAAAGCGGTCGGGCAGGGCGATCGCGGAACAGACGCCAGCAGATGTCGACGAAGAAGTAGATTATTCCGCAGGTATAGAAGAGCGTGAAGCTGAACAGCGACTGATCGATATCGTAATCGACCCCATACGTTGACCATATAAACAAGCACACAAGGCTGCATACGAGGCCGAAGAGATAGACCGGGATTTCTCCCCACCACCGGCGGGCGATGTCGTTCAGCGCGTTCATAACCGTGCGTTTACCATGTGCTGGTGAAGAAATTGCTAAGGGACCGGTGTTTCGCCGTGTCGCTTGTCGCACAGCCGTTTGCCGCCTAGGGGAGCGGATATGGCGACCGACCTTCAGGACAACAAAGGCCGTGGTGATCTTCATTTCGGCGTGCCGCGCATCCATCCCGAAGGTCGAAAGTTCGGCCTCGCTACCCTGGCCCTTTCTCTGCTGTGCGCCTGGTTTGCTTGGGAAACGATTGCCTGGCCGCTAGCCTTTCTGAGTATTGCGGTCTTCGCGTTCTTCCGCGACCCCGAGCGCGTCGTTCCGCAGGACGATCGGTTCATCGTTTCGCCGGCCGATGGGACGGTCGTTCAGATCGTGGAAGTAGAGCCGCCGCATGAACTTATGGTCGAAGACGGCAGCGGAGAGACAGGCTTGGCTCCCGGGGCAGTAACGCGGGTGTCCATCTACCTCTCGCCATTCGATGTGCATATAAACCGGACACCCATTGGGGGGATCGTCAGGCGGCTGGTATATGTC
The DNA here is from genome assembly GCA_002695185.1 of Erythrobacter sp. Next base: position 38,666 of record NZOF01000155.1, on the reverse strand, counting down.
CCCGGCAAATTTCTGAATGCCGATCTCGACAAGGCGAGCGAAGATAATGAGCGCCAGCATATCCTCATCGAGCGATCGGACGGGGTGAAGGTCGCTTTCACCCAGATCGCCGGCATCGTGGCGCGGCGGATCGTTTCTTTCGTGAAACCCGGCGACATGCTGGGCGTTGGCCAAAGGGTGGGGCTGATCCGTTTCGGTAGCCGTGTCGATGTCTATTTGCCGCAGGGCACTGGATCTTACGTAATGCTCGGCCAGAAGGTCGTGGCAGGCGAAACCGTTATCGCCGCCGTGGGCAGCCAGCCTCTGCTTGAAGGAGTTTCACAATGAGCCTGCTGTCCGACCCTACGCGTCGCAACGCGCCTGAAGAAAATGCGCGTCTCGGCCCCAAGGCGGCTGAAGACGAAGTGCCTGTCATGGGGCGGTCGCGCGGGCTTTCGCTTCGCGCGATGGCGCCCAATGCGATTACCGCCGCGGCGCTATGCTCGGGCCTGACGGGAATACGCTTCGCAATTTCGGAACAATGGGCGGCGGCTGCCGTGGCGATTATAGTTGCCGGCATCCTAGATGGAATGGACGGGCGCATTGCACGTTTGTTGAAAGCTCAATCGCGGTTCGGCGCCGAACTGGACAGTCTGGCCGATTCGCTCAGTTTCGGTACGGCTCCTGCCATCATTATCTATCTGTGGTCGCTTTCGTCCGAGCCTCGCTGGGGTTGGTTTGCCGCACTGGCGCTAGCGATCTGCTGCGCCCTTCGCCTCGCACGCTTCAACGCCCAGATCGATGTCGAAGAACAGCCGCATAAATCGCTCGGCTTTCTTACAGGCGTCCCTGCGCCCATGGGCGCCGGACTTGCCTTCATGCCGTTTTATCTCTGGATGGCGACCGGGCTGGATGTTTTCCGTTCGCCGATTTTCGTCGGCCCCTGGCTGCTGGCAACTGCCCTGCTGATGATTTCCAGCATGGCGACGCCTAGCTGGACGTCCCTGCGTCCCCGGCGCGGCATACGCCTGTGGTTGCTGGCGTTTGTAGGACTGCTGTTTGCCGCATTGCTGGTTGAACCTTGGTGGACTCTCAGCGTTATCGGTATCGGCTATCTGGCACTGCTTCCGTTCACGCTGATGCGTTATTCGAAGATCAGGCGGCGCGCCGTGTCACCTGCCCAATAACGGGGCAGGGGCGGGCCTGCCGCCCGAAGCCATTTGCACTGGTCAAAACGGCCGGGCGCTGCCCCATGCCGGCGCCTGCATATCCTTGCTTCATCCGGTGGCGCAGAAGTTTGAAAGCTGAGCACCAGCGTAGTCCAGTATCCGTGAGAACGAAAGCTGTCGCCACAGTAGCCAGGGCGAACAAGGTGATGAGAAGACCAGAAACCATATCAAATATCTCCTTCCCGCTGCCTGTGCACAAGGCTGTTGACAGGCGGGGTAACTCGTGGGGAAAACCCCCAAATCCAGCCGCTCGTTCCGGCGATAAGGGCAATGTTCTCTTTTTGTTCTCTTCTGTCAAGGGAATTCGACGCTGCCTGTTTCTTTTTTGCGTTCAAATGAGTCTGGATTTCTCGGCGATAGGTCGCTATGCGACGCGCCGTCCGTCAATGAATCGGCCGCTCGGGCTGTTCATATGGCAGGCAAATCCACATGGAAGGCGCTCATACCGGTGCCCGATCGCGGGATACTCCGCATTACGGGTTCCAGTCTTCCAGAGGTACAACCGGAAAGGAAATGACCATGGCGGCTCCTACCGTCACCATGCAGCAACTGATCGAGGCCGGCGCACACTTCGGCCACCAGACCCACCGTTGGAACCCGCGCATGAAGCCGTATATCTTCGGCGCGCGCAACGGCATCCACATCATTGATCTGTCGCAGTCCGTGCCGCTCTTCGCGCGCGCTCTCGACTTCATCAGCTCGACCGCACGTTCGGGCGGCAAGGTGCTGTTCGTCGGCACCAAGCGCCAGGCGCAGGACCCGATCCGCGAAGCAGCGCTTGCTTCGGGCCAGCACTTCGTCAACCACCGCTGGCTGGGCGGCATGCTCACCAACTGGAAGACCATCTCGCAGTCGATCAAGCGCCTCAAGACGCTCGACGAGCAGCTTTCGGGCGAAATGTCGGGCCTGACCAAGAAGGAAATCCTTCAGCTGACGCGTGAGCGTGACAAGCTGGAACTTTCGCTTGGCGGTATCCGCGACATGGGCGGCATTCCGGACATCATGTTCGTGATCGACGCCAACAAGGAAGACCTCGCCATCAAGGAGGCCAACGTGCTTGGTATTCCGGTGGTTGCAGTGCTCGACACCAATGTCGATCCGAACGGCATCGCTTTCCCGATCCCGGGCAATGACGACGCTGCCCGCGCCATCAAGCTGTATTGCGATGCGGTTGCCGAAGCAGCTCGCAGCGGCAAGGGCGAAGGCGTGACGGACAGTGGCCGTGATGTCGGCGCGATGGAAAATCCGCCGGAGGAAGCTGCGGCCTAAGGCCCATTCCCGGTCGGCGGGGGCGCAATGCTCCCGTCACATAAGCGAGATACGCGCCGGGCCGCTGATACCAGCAGGCCCGGTGCGATTGCATTGAAACACCCAAGAAGGAAATTACCATGGCTGCATTCACTGCTGCTGACGTAAAAGCCCTGCGCGAGAAGACCGGCGCGGGCATGATGGATGCCAAGAAGGCGCTCGAAGCCGCCAATGGCGATATCGAAGCCGCTGTCGACGCGCTGCGCGCAAAGGGCCTCGCCACCGCCCAGAAGAAGTCGAGCCGTACCGCGGCCGAAGGTCTCGTCGGTATTGCCGTGGAAGGCACCAAGGGCGTGGCCGTCGAGGTGAACTCGGAAACCGACTTCGTTGCGAAGAACGACAAGTTCCAGGATTTCGTCCGCAAGACTACGCAGGTTGCACTCACCACCGATGGTGGCGATGTCGAAGCGCTCAAGTCGGCTGCTTACCCCGATGGTGGTACTGTAACCGAAAAGCTCACCGACAATGTCGCTACGATCGGTGAGAACCAGCAGATCCGCCGCATGAAGACCGTGTCGGTCAAGGACGGCGTGATCGTTCCTTACATGCACAATGCGGTTGCTCCCGATCTCGGAAAGATTGGCGTTCTCGTCGCTCTCGAAAGTGACGGCGACAAAGCCAAGCTCGAAGAACTCGGCAAGAAGCTCGGCATGCACATCGCCGCCGCTTTCCCGCAGGCCCTGACTGCAGACGGCCTCGACGCCGAAGTTATCGAGCGTGAGCGCGCTATCGCCAAGGAAAAGGCTGCCGAAAGCGGCAAGCCCGAAAACGTCCAGGAAAAGATGGTCGAAGGCGCGGTCAACAAGTACGCCAAGGAAAATGCGCTGCTCAGCCAGGTCTACGTGATCGACAACAAGACGCAGATCGCACAGGTTGTCGAGCAGGCCGGCAAGGACATCGGCGCCAAGGTCGAACTGGTGGACTACGTCCGCTTCCAGCTCGGCGAAGGCATCGAGAAGGAAGAAACCGACTTCGCGGCTGAAGTGGCTGCTGCCGTTAAAGGCTGATAGCTAACAGCTTACTTTTGAAGCCGCCGGACTTTCAGGACCGGCGGCTTTTTTCGTGTGTGGACATAGAGAGTAATCCAGGCAGTGCAGCTACGTTTTGCGGCGGCGCCCGATGCGCCTTCGGATAACATTAAATGTATATCCCGCGATCATGCCGAGCGCGATGGCAACGCTGTTAGCGGCAAGATCACGCCAGTCGGCTTGGCGCCCCAGATTCATAACCCACTGGGATAATTCGATCGCACCGCCGTATATGCTGAGCAAGGCAACAGCCACCAGAGGGTTCGCTCGCGGCCAGGCAATGGTGGCGCCTACGCTCAGAACGAAGAACGCGAGCATGTGATTGAGCTTGTCATAGGAAAACACGGACGGCGCATCGTTGCCCGGCAAGTTAGCCATGACGAAAATGACCGCCAGCAGGGCAAGAAAGCCGATTCGGGTCAGGGTTTCGAATTTCATCGGTGTGTCCGTGCACTGTTCTGGTTGCGCTGCGCTGAATTGCGCAGCGTTTATGTCATGAATTTTGTCCAGTTGTGCAGGGTCGTCGACAAGGTTGCACATAATCCTACACTCACGGTCCTGACATTCGGGCCTTTCCCTTTGCGCCTTTTACCTGTCATGGCTAAGGAGCCGCAAACCCTGAAAAGAGAATAGCCAGCATGACCCTTCCCAAGATGAACCGCGTCCTCCTGAAATTGTCGGGCGAGGTATTGATGGGAACGAACCAGTTCGGCATCGATCCAGCATTCGTGCTGGAATTGGCGAAGGAAGTGAAGGCCGCCAAGGAAACGGGCCTCGAAATCTGCCTGGTCATTGGCGGGGGCAATATTTTTCGCGGCATGGCAGGCGCTGCACAGGGGATGGACCGGGCGCAGGCCGATTATATGGGCATGCTCGCTACGGTAATGAACGCACTTGCCATGCAGAGCGCTCTTGAACAGCTTGGCGTCGAAACGCGGGTGCAGAGTGCTGTCCAGATGGATCAGGTCTGCGAACCCGTGATCCGCCGCCGCGCAGAACGTCACCTTGAAAAGGGCCGCATCGTGATTTTCGCTGCAGGCGTTGGCGCCCCTTACTTCACCACCGATAGCGGCGCTGCCTTGCGTGCAGCAGAGATGAATTGCGATGCATTGCTGAAAGGCACCAGCGTCGACGGCGTGTATGACAGCGATCCGAAGAAAGATGCTGCGGCAACGCGATATGACACTGTAAGTTACAGCACCGTGCTGGCTGACGACCTCAAGGTTATGGATGCCAGTGCGGTAGCACTGTGCCGCGATAACGATATCCCTATCGTGGTCTTTTCTATTCGCGAAAAGGGAAATCTGGCAAGTGTGCTTTCGGGCGGTGGTGTGCAGACCATCGTGACCGATCAGGCCGCATAAGACGAACGAACCGACAGAACGAGGAAGCCGACGATGGCAAAATACGACAAAGCCGATATCGAACGCCGCATGAAGGGCGCCGTGGAAAGCCTCAAGGGCGACCTTTCGGGCCTGCGCACCGGCCGCGCCAATACCAGCCTGCTCGATCCCGTTGTGGTCGAAGTCTATGGCGCGATGATGCCCCTCAGCCAGGTGGCGACGGTCTCTGCGCCCGAGCCCCGCATGCTCAGTGTGCAGGTCTGGGACAAGGCCAATGTCAGCGCGGTCGAGAAGGGCATTGCCAAAGCCAACCTCGGCCTCAATCCCATGCAGGACGGCCAGACCATCCGCCTCCCTATGCCTGACCTTACAGAAGAACGTCGCCGCGATCTCGCCAAGCTCGCGGGCCAGTACGCAGAGCAGGGCAAGATCGCGATACGCAACGTTCGCCGCGACGGCATGGAAGCGCTGAAGGAAGACGAGAAGAAGAAAGAAATCTCCGAAGACGAGCGCAAGCGTTATGAGGATGACGTCCAGAAGCTGACCGACAAATATGTGGCGGAAGCCGACCAGGCGGCAGTGGCGAAGGAAAAGGAAATCATGACGCAGTGATCAAACGCTGCCTTTTCTTTGCGGTTCGGTCTGTTCCTTACGCAGATCCTCCCCGTACAACTACACCGTGATGGGAGAAAAATTCGGTCGTCGATTTGTCGATCTGCTCATGCAGACGGTACACCGCAGGCGAACGGAATTTGGGTATGGAGCCTGACAACAAGATCGCTCGCCATGTTGCCATCATCATGGATGGTAACGGCCGGTGGGCGAAGAGCAAACATCTCCCGCGTGTGATGGGCCATCGCAAGGGCGTTGAAGCAGTCCGCGAACTTGTTCGCAGCTTGAAAGACACGTCGATCGAATGCCTCACCCTTTATGCTTTCAGTTCGGAAAACTGGAAGCGGCCGGAGGACGAGGTTGATGATCTGATGAACCTGATGCGTAAGTTCATCAAATCGGACCTGCCGGAATTCATCGCTAATGATGTCCGGTTGCACATTATCGGTGACTGGCAATCGCTTGCACCCGACATCGTCGAGATGCTTGAGGACGCGCTGGCCAAGACGGCGCACGGTTCGCGAACGCTGGCAGTCGCGTTAAATTATGGCGCGCAGGCGGAAATCACACAGGCCGCCGCCAAAGCGGCAGCGAGTGGAGAAGTGACCGAGCAGACTATTGCGGCAAACCTTTATACGGCCGATTTGCCGCCTCTCGACTTGCTGATCCGCACCAGTGGTGAGGTCCGCCTGTCCAATTTTCTCTTGTGGCAGGCTGCTTATGCGGAAATGATCTTCACAGAGATATTGTGGCCGGATTTCACGCCGGCACATCTGATGGATGCGCTCGACCAGTTTTCGGGCAGGGAGAGGCGATTTGGGGGACGGTGAGACCGGAGACACAGTGCGGAGAAGGGATGCGCTGAAGGAGCGGGCGCTTCGATACATGACCGTACCGCTATCGGTGCGCACTTCTGATCTACCTGTTCGGATTGCGTCTGCAGTTGTCATGCTAGCAGTAGCAATTGGTGCGGTGCTGGCTGGCGACCTTTGGCTCGATGCCTTTATCGTGCTTGTCACATTCGCGACTTGGGCTGAATTCGTGCGGCTCGTACCTCGTGCCACTTCCAAACTTTCGGCTCGCGTTATTTCGCTGATATCAGGTACGCTGTATATCTGTTCTGCGGGTTATATTCTCACTCAACTTCCGATCGCGATGATAATCGGTGTGGTCGGCGCAGTTATCTTCGTGGACAGCTTTGCATACGGGTTTGGTCGAACCCTCGGCGGACCGAAGATCGCGCCGCGGATCAGCCCGTCGAAGACCTGGGCCGGGCTGCTCGGAGGAGTGGTCGGAGCAAGCGTATGGCTTGGCCTTTTCAGCGCTCAGATTGCCCCTGCTTTAGACGGCAGCGTCGCAGAACGCGTGGCGCCTACTTCGATAATATCCATCGTTCTCGTTGGGCTCGTTGTAGCGATCGCTGCGCAAAGCGGAGATTTTCTAGAAAGTTGGCTCAAACGCAAGGCAGCGGTGAAGGACAGTTCTAACCTCATTCCCGGGCACGGCGGGTTTTTTGACCGGACAGACGGCATCATTCCGGTTATATTGCTGGCCGGGCTGTTCCTGAATGGCAGCTTATGACCCGCTCGATCAGCATTCTCGGAGCAACAGGTTCCGTCGGAGCATCCACGCTGGACCTTGTTCGCCGTAATCCCGAGGGCTGGAGCGTAGAAGCCCTAACTGCCAACTCAAATGTTGATGAGCTTGCGGCACTGGCGCGTGAATTCAAGGCAAGCGTTGCGGTCATCGCCGATGAGTCTCGCCATGATGTTCTGAAAGCGGCACTCGCCGGATCCGACGTTGAAGCTGCAACCGGGCGAACGGCTCTGGGCGAAGCCGCAGCGCGGCCTGCCGACATCGTCATGGCGGCGATTGTCGGCTGCGCTGGGCTTTCCCCGGTGATGGCTGCAATCCAAGAGGGCCGGACGGTCGCACTGGCCAACAAGGAAGCTTTGGTTTCGGCAGGCGAGGTAATGACCGCCGCGGTTGATAAGCACGGTGCTACACTTCTACCGGTAGACAGTGAACACAATGCGATCTTCCAGTGTCTTCAGGGGGGCAAGCTGGATGAAGTCCGATCGATCACTCTGACGGCCAGTGGCGGTCCCTTGAGGCTCGTCGATGACTTGGACGCGGTGACACCGGCAGAGGCTGTCGCGCATCCCAACTGGGACATGGGCGCCAAAATCAGCGTGGACAGCGCGACCATGTTCAACAAGGGCCTTGAACTCATCGAGGCGCACCATCTGTTCCCGGTCGGCTTGGATAAAATTCGGATTGTGGTGCATCCACAAAGCGTCATCCACTCCATGGTAGAATATCGCGACGGTTCGACATTGGCGCAACTCGGTCCATCGGATATGCGCGTACCGATCGCATCCTGTCTCGCCTACCCAGGGCGAATGGAGACGCCGATGAACCCGCTCGATCTTGCGTCGATAGGTGAGTTATCCTTTTTCTCGCCCGATGAGGATCGTTTCCCAGCGACGAGGCTGGCTCGACAGGCGGCAGAAGCTGGCGGAGCGGCTCCGGCAATTTTGAACGCTGCTAACGAGATCGCCGTGGCGGCTTTTCTGGCTGGTAAGATACGGTTCAGCCGCATTGCTCTATTGGTGGAGGCTGTTCTGAACGCCTCAAATCTGCCGCCCGACCCGCAATCGCTCGACGAGGTACTCGTTGTCGACGCTGCGGCGCGACGGCTTGCAGTAGAGCATCTGGAGAAAGACTGACCTTGGACTCTTCGATACCCTTCTGGATGTATCTCATCGGCTTCCCGCTACTGCTGGGGCCGCTCGTGACTCTCCATGAACTCGGCCACTATCTCGTGGGTCGTTTTTTCGGAGTGAAGGCGGAGGCTTTCTCGGTTGGTTTCGGTAAGGAGCTGGCCGGCTGGACCGACAAACGCGGCACGCGCTGGAAATTATCCGCCTTGCCCTTGGGAGGTTACGTCCAATTCAAGGGTGACATGGATCCGGCGAGCATTCCGGATAAGCAAGCAATCGCAAACGCATCGGCGGAAGAGCGAGACGGCAGTTTTCATCATGCTTCGCTGGGGAAGCGGGCGTCGATCGTCTTCGCCGGACCGGCAATGAACATCCTTATTACCCTGGCCATCTTTGCCAGTTTCTTCGCGCTGTATGGAAAACCGGTGCCGGCCGATCCTTCCGAAACCAATGTAATTCAGACTTTTGCGGAGCAATCCGCCGCGCGCCAGGCTGGTCTGGAAGAAGGTGATCGGATTACGGCGATCGATGGCGAGGCAGTACTCCAATTCCAGGACATTCAGGATCGAGTGCTGATGTTCCCTGGCAAGACCATCGAAATGTCGATTGAGCGGAATGGCAGAGACCTGACAATTCCAGTGACAATCGCTGATAGCGTTGAAACCGATCGATTCGGGAACAGTTCACGTGTCGGTCGGCTTGGCATTTATTCCGGTGGTCTCGATTTCCAGCCCGTCGGTATCGGTGAGGCCGCTAAACTCTCCGTGATCCAGTCGGCCAATATGGTCGATATGATGATAACAGGGATCAAGCAGATCGTTGTCGGGGATCGCTCCGTGAAGGAGCTGGGAGGTCCAGTCACAATCGGCAAATATGCTGGCGAGCAGCTGAGTATGGGACCGCTCGCTTTTATCAACTTTGTCGCGCTGATTTCGCTTAACTTGGCATTCATCAACCTCCTGCCAATTCCGGCCCTCGACGGCGGGCACCTGGCGTTTTACGCGGCTGAAGCAATCCGCCGCAAACCGCTTGGCCCCCGGAGTACGGAGGTGGCCTACAGGGCCGGTGTCGCACTTGTGCTCGCACTGATGATATTCGTCACCTTCATCGATATCGCCAAGCTCCCGGTGTTCGGGAATTAGGCGGGCACAGGCCAAGTACGATCGGTTTCTAGCGGATCGACACGGCTTGATTGGACGGGCTGCTTCGGGCAGGGGGCCATCGGGCCTCCAGACGGGCAGGCCGATGGATTATTTGAGGACGGGAACTCCCTTGTCGATGACTGGATTTGCGACTGCCGCTGGCAAGACGAAACAGCGCGCTACGAAGTTGGTAGCTGGCCTGCTGGCAGGCACGATCATGGGCGGTACGCCCGGACTGCTGCTGGCCCAGGATTCGGCTGCTGAGACCGCTCAGCCAACTCTGGCATCTCAGCAGCAGGACGTAGTCCGCAGCATTGCAGTTTCAGGCGCGCAGCGCCTCGAACCGCAGACTATCTTATCGTACATCCGCCTTCGGCCCGGCGATGCCTATACGGCTGCAGCTGGCGACCAGGTCATCAAAGACCTTGCCGCAACTGAACTCTTTTCGAGCGTGAGCGTCACGAACGAAGGCGGTAATGTCGTCATTAATGTGGTCGAGAACCCGGTGATCAACCGGATCATTCTCGAAGGCAACGACCGAATCAAGAATGACAAGATTCTTCCGGAAATTCGTCTCGCACCGCGCCAGATCTTTACTCGCTCCAAGGTCCGCGCAGATGTCGCCCGCATTATCGAGCTCTACAAGCGTCAGGGGCGCTTCGCCGCGACGGTCGAGCCACAGATGGTCGAGCTCAGCCAGAACCGCGTAGACATCGTGTTCGAGATCGACGAAGGGCCGAAATCGAAAGTCCGTCAGATCAACATCATCGGGAACGAGCAGTTTTCTGATGGTGATCTGAAGGATGAGATGGTTACCAAGCAGACCGGTGGCCTGCTCTCCTTCCTGAGCTCGAACACAAGCTACGATCCCGATCGTCTTGCGTTCGACCAGCAAAATCTTCGCAGCTTCTATCTGACTGAAGGATATGCCGATTTCCGGGTGGTTTCCGCCGTCGCGGAGCTAACGCCGGACAAGGAAGACTTCATCATCACTTATGTGGTGGAAGAAGGTGAGCGGTATAAATTCGGCGATGTCGAAGTGCGCAGCGAATTGCGTGATTTCGACAGCACCGCAATGACCACCCGGCTGCCGATGTCGAGCGGCGACTGGTACAACGCGAAGCAAGTCGAAGATACGGTCGAGCAGATGACTGATCTTGCCGGCACCTTCGGCTACGCTTTTGCTGACGTTCGGCCAGAGTTTACGCGCAATCCCGAAGATCTCACGATGGACGTAACCTTCGTTCTTCGTGAAGCTCCTCGTGTTTATGTAGAGCGCATCGATGTTAACGGAAATACCCTTACGCAGGACAAGGTCGTGCGGCGCGAATTCCGCGTGGCAGAAGGCGATGCCTTCAACAGCCTGGCCATCAAGCGCTCTGAAGCGCGTATCGGTTCGCTTGGCTATTTCCAGGAAAACTTCGAAATAACGCAGGTCGAGGGCAGCGCCCCTGACCGCGTGATCTTGGAAGCCAACATTGAAGAGCAACCTACGGGTGAGTTGCAGCTCTCGGCAGGCTTCTCAAGCCTCGAAAAGTTCGTTCTTGCTGGTTCGATCCGTCAGCGTAACTTCCGTGGTCGCGGGCAAACCATCGGTCTTAGCCTGAATTACTCGCGCTTCTCCAAATCAGCGCAGGTAAGTTTCTCCGAACCCTATGTGTTCGACCGCAACATCTCGATGGGCGCGGATGTCTACCACCGCGAATACGACAATGATTTCTACGCGAGCGAACTGAACCGTTACAAGCAGGCGACCACGGGCCTGCAGCTTCGTGCCGGTGTGCCATTGACCGAGTATATGTCGGCTATCGGTAGTTACACGCTGAATTTCGAAAACGTGACCGTGGGATCGGCTTACTTCGGCGATTTTGACGGTGATGGCGTCGATGAATGTACGCAATCGCGCTTTATTTGCGAGGCTGTCGGGAAGCGGACGAGTTCCATTCTTGGTTTCACGCTGAACTACGACTCGCTAAACAGTCGCCTGCGTCCAACGCGCGGCGAATCGATTTCAACGACAGCCGAATTCGCCGGGCTTGGCGGGGATGTGAAGTACCTCAGAATGCGGTCCAAGATGGGCAAATGGATGCCGCTCGGCTCCGGGTTCATCTTCTCGCTTCAAGCTGAAGGTGGTTGGATCAAGGCGCTTGAAGATCGCGGCACCCCCGGCTTTGACGACGTTCGTCTGACAGACCGTTTCCAGCTTGGCGAACCACAATTCCGCGGTTTCGACATTCGCGGCGTTGGCCCGCGCGTTGTGCGGCTTCAGTATCAGGTGAACCCTGACGATCCGAGTGGGCCTCGCATCCTTCAGACGCTCGAGGACCTGCGCGAGAACAACAATCGGAATTTCGACGATTCTCTTGGTGGTCGCGCTTACTATCTGGGCCGCGCCGAGCTTGAAATTCCGCTTGGATCCGGCGCTCAGGAAATGGGCTTGAGGCCTTCCATCTGGCTGGATGTCGGATCTTTGTTCGCGGTCGACCGTCCGACGCTGGTCGATAACCCGAATGGTGAACAGCTCCGCAATCTCTCTGGCGACCTGCTGTATTTGCAGCCGGTACTCAATTCCGACGGTGAGCCCACGGGTCAATTCCTGCAGACCACCAATGCAACTGCGGAGGATGGAACGCCATTCAATCCCGCGATCGGCAATTATTACAAGGAAGTCTTCCTTGGCGACAGCATCAGCCCGCGCATTACCGCAGGCATCGGGGTCAACTGGAATTCGCCCTTCGGTCCGTTCAGGATCGATGTATCTCAAGTGATCAAGAAACAGAGAGGCGACGACACCAAAGTCATCTCCTTCAACGTAGGAACGCAATTCTGATGAACATTTTCAGCAAAACCTTCGCCATCGCGGGTCTCGCAGGTGCAGCCATCGCTGCTTCGCCCCTCGCAGCACAGGTCAGCGGTAGCATCGGTATCGTTAATCCACCGGCAACCATCGCCGCCAGTCAGGCGCTCAACACCGCCTACCAGCAGATCAACACTACTTATGCTTCGCAGATTCAGCAGATCCAGCAGAAGCAGCAGCAAGCTCAGGGTTTGATCCAGCAGCTGGATACGAACAACGACGGCAACCTCGATCAAACTGAGCAGCAGGCTGCGCAGAATGCTCCGCAGGCTCAGCAGATCCAGACGCTCGAACGCGAGATCGGCCAGCTCAGCAACCAGATCGACATGGCCCGTGTCTATGCTGTCGAACAGATCCTCCAGCAATATTCGGCGGCGCTTCAGACGGTTACGTCGGCTAGCAACATTCAGGTCGTGCTTTCGCCAGACGCAGTCGCATGGTCGGCGCCCGGCGCCAACATCAGTGAGAAGGTCGTAGCAGCACTCAATACCCGCGTGCCCAGCGTTCAGACGGCCGCACCGCAAGGATGGCAGCCCAGCCAGCAATCGGTAGCTGTGTACCAGCAGGTCGAGCAGATCCGTATGGTTGCGGCTCGTCAGCAGCAGGCGGCTGCCGCGCAGCAGCAGCAACCGGCACAAACCACCGGTCGTTGATGCAGGACGGAGGACAGGGGAAATGAGCGAGACCGGATTCGACGTCGTGGAGGTGCTTAAACGCCTTCCCCATCGTTATCCCCTGCTTCTCGTCGACCGGGTGAAGGAGCTCGTTGTCGACGAGCGAATTCACGCGGTCAAGGCTGTCAGTTTTAACGAGGATTTCTTCCAGGGACACTTCCCCGGCGCACCGATCATGCCCGGCGTCCTTCAGGTCGAAGCACTGGCGCAGGCCGCGGGAGTTCTCGCTGTCGAGAGCCTCAATCTCGCCGGATCGGGCAAGCTCGTGTATTTCATGGCGATCGAGAATGCGAAGTTCCGCGCTCCGGTTACTCCTGGCGTCCTTCTCGATCTCAAGGCGGAATTCGTGCAGAAACGCGCGCGTGTCTGTAAGTTTGCAGGGGAGGCTTCTGTCGATGGGAAGGTCACCTGTGAGGTAGCCTTCACTGCCATGATCGCCGACGCGCCCGAATAACCTTGCGAATCCGGGTGCGCGCCGTTAAGGGCGCAACCTTTCCAAACACAGCTGGACCGGTCGGAACCGTTCCGAAGCTAAAAGGATGTATATCATGAAGGCCGAAGGTCACCCCGCTTACCACATGATCACGGTCAAGATGACCGATGGCACTGAATTCCAGACGCGCTCCACCTGGGGCAACGAAGGCGACACGTTGACGCTTGAAATCGATCCCACCAGCCATCCGGCATGGACTGGCGGCAAGCAGCAGCTTTCCGAAGGTGGTCGTGTTGCAGCATTCAACAAGCGCTTCGGCGGGCTTACGCTCAAGAAGTAATTCTTCCCGGAAGCGACGAAGTTTCGAAGGGCGGTCCCGTGGGGCCGCCCTTTTTTACGTCACCAGCCCCAGACCTTTTCGCGATACCATTTGGTAATAACGTATTTCACGCCCTTCCGGACTTTCATTCCGTGGTGGATCGTATTCGGGTTTTCGCGCCCATCGGCTCGCATGTTGTTCCAGCAGACCAGCTTCCCTGCTTCCGGCTGAAAAGTCTTTTTCACTGCCTTGAACCGTGTCGCACCGCCGGCATCGACATCATTCAAAAAGACCATGAAGGTCCAGGTGCGCTGCCCTGCTACAGAACAGTATTTCTCCCAATCCCGTCCGTCGCGATTGAAATAGTCGCAATGGGGTTTGAATTCCTGCCCGATGTCATAGCGTTGGCCTTGCAAGGGCTCGCCATAGGCGGGATCGATTCCGTTGAGCGCGGCCAGCAGAGCCTCGATTTCGCGCACGGCATGATCTTCTTCTGGCAGATCGCAGGTCTCGCTGGTGCGAAAATAGCGGTCATCTCCTTCGTCGGCGAGGGTTGATGGTCTTCGGTCCCTCTCGATCAGTTTAATCAGGCGTTCACATAAATCGGGTCCGACGAAGTCTCGTAGTTGGAATAGCTCGATCTTGTCCGATGGGAGGCGCTGGACGCCCGGCCTTGAGAGCAGGAGTTCGCTGGAAGATTCGCCGCGTGAAGTCATCGCTATTCCATTAGTCGACTAAACGGCTCTCGCAAGGCGTGAAAGAAAGTTGCGTGTTGGGTGCCTAATGCGTTTTTTGGCTTCCCATTGGGGCCATGTTGTGCAACAGGCGCACGCCGTTGCGGAAGGCGGGTTGACGGCCCCATCCTTGCGTATATGTGCCGCCTTCCCGGCAGCGTTCCGGGGGCGTGTGGCGATCGTAGCTCAGTTGGTTAGAGCGCCGGTTTGTGGTACCGGAGGTCGCGGGTTCGAACCCCGTCGATCGCCCCATTTTCTCCCCTTATCGCTCCGGAATAGGAAATACCTTTTGGGGGTGATTGATCGATGACGGCGTTCTGGACCGAAGCGGATTACGACGACCATGAACTGGTCGAGGTCGTACGCGACCCGAAAAGCGGCCTCACGGCAATTATCGCCCTTCATTCCACCCATCTCGGCCCGGGTGCCGGTGGCACACGGTTCTGGCACTACGCCGAGCCTGAAGCCGCCATGCGGGATGCACTTCGTCTTAGTCGTGGGATGAGCTATAAAAATGCCATGGCCGGCCTGCCGATGGGCGGTGGCAAGGCGGTGATCCTTGCGGACGAAAATAAGAACAAGACGCCCGAAATGCTCGCCGCTTTTGCGGATGCGGTCGATGCGCTTGGTGGCCAGTATGTGACTGCCGAAGACGTCGGTATTTCTGAAGCCGACATGGCAGCCGTAGCTCAGCGTACCCAGTACGTTTCGGGTCTTCCGGTAGAAGGTGAAGACGCTGCTGGCGGAGATCCGGGACCATTCACGGCGCTTGGTATCTTTCTCGGCATCAAGGCTGCGGTGAAGCACAAGCTTGGGAAGGACAGCATGGACGGCGTCCATGTCGCTATCCAGGGAACTGGCAGTGTTGGCGGCGGTGTTGCCCGCCTTCTGGCGAAGGAAGGTGCGAAGCTTACCCTTTCGGACATCAACATGGACCGCTGCCAGGATCTTGCGCGCGAACTTGATGCGCAATGCGTCGGCCCGGAAGCAATCATGTCGGTTCCGTGTGACGTATTTAGTCCCAATGCTCTTGGTGCTATACTCGATGACGATGGGATCGGACGTCTCGATTGCAAGATAGTGGCCGGCGGTGCCAACAACCAGCTTCAACGTCCCGAGCATGGCCCGATGCTTGCCGAGCGGGATATTCTTTATGCGCCCGACTACGTCATCAATGCTGGCGGAATTATCTCGGTAACTCTCGAATATCTGTGCCGTAAGGACGAAGCACCCTGCGATATCAACGAAGTGCGTAAGCGTATCGCACTCATTCCTGGCCGGCTCGAACAAATCTGGCAGAAGAGTGACGAAACCGGCGTTTCGCCCGATCAGGTCGCCGACCGGATGGCGCAGGAACTGATTGGACGCTGATCGTTCTTGCCGCGGGAGGCTGCGGCTGCAATAGGCTTCGGCCAAGGTTTATACCATGCATGGCTTCGCTAATCCCAAACGCTTCCTCGCCCTGGCAGGCTGGCTGACCCCGGTCTTGCTGGTGGGAGGCGTCGTGTTGACTGCGGCAGCACTTGCCTGGGGCTTTACACAAGTTCCTCCGGATCGCCTGATGGGTGAGACTGTCCGGATTATATTCATTCATGTGCCGACTGCCTGGCTCGGTATGGGTGGCTGGACAGCGATAGCGATTTCCAGCCTCGTTTACCTTGTCTGGCGACACCCGCTTGCTGCTATTGCTGCGCGCGGAGCTGCGGTGCCGGGTCTGGCCTTCACGCTGATCTGTCTCGTTACGGGATCGATCTGGGGAAGGCCGACATGGGGGACCTGGTGGGTCTGGGACGGAAGATTGACCTCGATGCTTGTCCTGGCTTTCCTTTACATAGCCTATATCGCCCTGGGGCAGGCAGCTGAGCGGGAGGGAGTGTCGGCACGCATTCCCGCCATCTTTGGGCTCTTAGGCGCGATCAATATTCCGATCATCAATCGTAGTGTGGTGTGGTGGAATTCGCTTCACCAGCCGCCGAGTATCACGATGGGCAAAAGCGCGATAGACGGGGTCTTTCTCGCGCCCTTGCTGGCCGCTGTCGTCGGGTTTTCGATGATCTTTGGAGGTGTCGTGCTGGCACGCATGCGTGCCATTCTGGCTGACATGCAAGCCGAAGCCCGCCTGCGCCGACGAGCGATGGAGGCCGATTGATGCGCGAGGCATTGGATCAGTGGACCTTCGTGTACGCAGCCTATGCCATCGGCGTGGCTGGGACAATCGCGATGATATTGTGGAGCTGGTTCGCCATGAAACGCGCTGAAGCCAGGCGGGAAAAGGTCCGCTCGGAATCGAGGCGAGACAAATGAAAGCAAAGCATCAGCGCCTTGTTCTGGTCGTGCTGGCTCTGGTCGCATTGATCGGCGCTGCGCTTCTGGCGGTCTACGCCCTTCGCAATCAGGCAAGCTATTTTTATCTGCCCGAACAGATGGTCGCCAATCCTCCACAGGCTGGGCAGGCTGTTCGGCTTGGCGGAATGGTCGAAGCCGGTTCATTGCGAAAACTGGCTGATGGAATCACCGTTACGTTTGCGGTGACGGGCCGCGAAAATTCTCGCATTCCGGTGCGGTATGCCGGTATTCTGCCGGACCTCTTCGTCGAAGGTTCGGGTGTCGTGGCAGAGGGACGGCTCGATGGGAGCGGTATCTTTGTCGCGGATAATCTTCTTGCAAAGCATGACGAGAATTATGTTCCGCGTGAACTGGAGGGGATGAGCGAGCATCAAGCCGCGGAGATGGCAGAAGATACTACGGTCGGTCTGAAATGATTGCCGAAATCGGCCTCGCGGCACTCTGGCTTGCAGCAGCACTAGCCGTTCTCCAGCTTTCTGCCGGCGCACTCTCTGTCTGGAGCGGGACCGATAGTGAAATCGCCGGGCTGACTCGTCCAGCTGCGATTTTGCAGGGTGGCCTAGTGGCCATAGCATTCGGCGCGCTGTTGTGGGTTTTCGCCATTACCGACCTTTCGGTGAAGTTGGTGGCGATGAACTCGCATACGATGAAGCCGCTTATATTCAAGCTGTCGGGCGCGTGGGGTAACCATGAAGGTTCGATGCTATTGTGGGTTACCGTAATGGCGCTCGCTGGCGGTCTGATCGCTGCCTTAGAGAGGCGCCTGCCCGAACGCACAATGCAAGCGACACTTGCAGCGCAAGGCTTCGTGGCGCTCGGCTTTTATGCATTTCTTCTGCTAAGCTCGAACCCTTTTGAGCGGCTCGCTCAGCCTGCTCTGGAAGGGTTGGGGCTCAATCCCTTGCTGCAGGATATTGGTCTCGCACTCCATCCGCCGACGCTGTATTTCGGCTATGTAGGACTTTCGGTGGCGTTCAGTTTCGCCGTGGGGGCGCTCGTGACCAAGCAGGTTACGCCGGATTTTGCCCGCGCGATGAGGCCCTGGATTCTTGGCGCTTGGATCTTTTTGACGCTCGGAATCGCTGCTGGCAGTTACTGGGCCTATTATGAACTTGGATGGGGTGGCTACTGGTTCTGGGATCCGGTCGAAAATGCCAGCCTGATGCCGTGGCTGGCCGCGACAGCACTGCTACATTCTGCCAGTGTCCTTGCCAGCCGAGACGCATTGCGGGTGTGGACCATCATGCTGGGCGTGGTGGCCTTTTCCATGTCGATGCTGGGCACATTCCTGGTACGTTCGGGCATTCTCACCAGTGTGCACGCCTTCGCCGTCGATCCGGAGCGTGGAAGCTTCATTCTCTTCCTTCTGGCACTGTATATCGGCGGTGCGCTGTTGCTATTCGCCCTGCGGGCCGGTTCGATCAGCGAGGGCGAACGCTTCTCGGTCGCCAGCCGGGAAGGGGCGCTGGTGGTCAATAATGTCATGCTCAGCGCGATACTCGCTGTGGTCCTTCTTGGGACGCTTTACCCGCTCTTGACCGAAGCGTTCGACATCCGAGTTTCTGTCGGGCCGCCCTACTTCAATCCGGTCAGTGCCATTTTCCTCTTTCCTATGTTGGCGGTGATGGCCGTAGGGCCCTTATTACGGTGGCGCCGCGACCGGTGGGTGCGTGTGTCACGGGAGCTTGCCTTGACTGCAGCGCTGGCAGTTGCGGCAGTCATCCTGCTGGCGGTAGTTTTTGGGATGGCGCTCTTGCCCCTACTTGGGCTCTCCTTCGCACTGGCATTGGGCAATGCCAGTTTCCTGCCGTTGAAAGGTCGCAGATTAACCCGCGTCCCGTTGGCGACATGGGGTATGGTTATAGCGCATTTCGGTATCGCCGTATCACTGTTCGGAATGGCGAGCGAAAGTGCCTTCTCCGAAGAACGCCTGGCAGCGCTGGCCGAAGGGCAACAAACTTCTGTGGGCCCGTGGCAGATCCGTCTCGACGCCGTCGAGCCGATCGCAGGACCGAACTGGACTGCGCTGTCGGGCCGCCTTCAGGCGTCTTATAAGGGAGGCTCCGCGGTCGAGATACAGCCTCAGTCCCGCAATTTCTGGGCGCCACCGCAGCAGACTACGGAGAGCGTCCTGGTCACTCGGTGGAATGGCCAACTTTACGCAGTGATGGGGGGCGAGGGCCTCGACGGACGCTGGCAAGTGCGCTTGTGGTGGAAACCCTTCGTCACCTTCATCTGGTATGGCGGGCTTCTGATTGCGTTAGGCGGTGCTGTCGCGCTCGTGGGCCGGGTTCGTACCGATCTCAAGCGGCGGATCGCACAGCGAAAGATTGCTGCGCGTCGGCGCGAAGAGGAGGCGTTGCTATGAGCTGGCGCCTCTGGTTACCGTTTCTGGTCTTTTTCGTATTCCTGGGACTTGCGGCTTATCAACTGACCCAACCGCGCGATGATTTCGTCAAGAGCGCTATGATTGGCGAGGAATTGCCCTATTTCGATCTGCCTCCTGCGGTGGGCGATCGTCCCGGTGCTGCTAACACAAACTTCCAAGAGGGCAGTCCGAAATTGCTCAACATCTGGGCCAGTTGGTGCTTGCCCTGCACTGCGGAGGCCCCCCAGTTGGAACAACTGGAGAAGCAAGGAGCGGAGATCATTGGTGTCGCGATCCGTGACAAGCCGGAGGATGTGGCGCGTTTCCTGAGCCAGCATGGAAACCCCTACAG
Source organism: Erythrobacter sp. (assembly GCA_002695185.1). The sequence goes on along the minus strand of NZOF01000155.1, from coordinate 19,219 downwards.
CCGCATCGGTCGCGACGACCTTTCCGAAGTGCAGCTCGGGATCGGATCCTCAGGGGTCCCGGAAACCTTCGTCGTCGATGGACAGGGCAGGATTACCTACCAGCATATGGGTGACATTCGTGCAGAACACGTGCCCTTATTGCTGGACGAACTGCGGAAAGCTGGGCGATGAGACTCGTGCTAAGTGTTCTCCTTGTCGTCCTCGCGATGCCGCTCGCCGCGCAAGAAGACGTGCCACCAGCTCCATACGCCTATCGTCAGCTAGACAATCCAGCACTGGAAGCATCAGCGCAGGAATTGATGGAGACATTGCGCTGTCTTAAATGCCAGTCCCAATCGATTGCCGACAGCGATGCCTCCATGGCGGGGGACATGCGTCATCAAGTCCGCATCCGCATTGCGGCAGGCGAGGAGCCCGAAGCCATCCGGCGCTGGCTCATGGATCGCTATGGCGATTATGTAAGCTATGAGCCGGTGATGAGCGCTACCACCTGGCCCTTGTTCGCGATCCCTGCCGTGCTGGTTGTGATCGCCCTGCTGTTATTCAGTCGCCGGTTTCGGAGACGTTCGTGAGCTGGATTGCCGTAATTGTGCTGCCTGCCGGCTCCTTTTTGGTAGCTGCGCTCTTGTTGCGTGTGCGCGGGGGAGGCTGGACCGTCTTAGGCGCTACGCTTCTGTTTGGCTTGGCCGGCTACGCACTACAGGGCTCTCCAGATCAGCCTGCTTCACCGGGTCAGGCCCAAGCGGCGGATGACGTCGATGGCGAATTGCTCGTTGAGGCGCGTCGAGAGTTTTTCGACACCTCTCAATTTCCATCTCGCTGGATTGTTACTGGGGACAGTTATGTCCGGCGCGGCGATTTCGAGGCCGCTTCGGGATTTTATCGCAACGCTGTCGAAGAGTCTCCGAAGGATCGCGAGGCGTGGCTGGCTTTAGGTATTTCCTTGGTTGAACATGCCGAAGGCCGGCTGACTCCCGCCGCGCTCGAGGCTTTCGAACGCGCACAGGTCCTGGACGAGGAGAACGGCGGTCCGCGCTATTTTCTGGGCCTCGCCTGGCTAAGGTCTGGGGAAATCGAACGGACACGGGACCTATGGCGCGAAGCCATTGAGCTTGCTCCTGCAGAGGCCCCGTGGCGCGAGTCGCTTGCCCTGCGCCTTCTAAGGCTTGAGGGTCTCGTGCAAACATCTAACCCTGAAACGCCAGAAAACTAGGCTTTGCGAGCGGCATGTTGCTCCGCATCATCCTTGCTGCTAATCGCCGCCACCTTGTGCGGGAGCGTGGCTTCCGTTCCTACAAGGTTGACGCAATGCGGCAGGTAAAACCCATTATATGACCGAGGCCCTCGCGCCGATTTCGCAGCCCGACCGTGGCGGCGACAATAGTCATGGCAATGGCCATGGAGCATCAAAGGCCGCACTTGCCTTTGGTGCGATCGGTATTGTTTTCGGTGATATCGGGACCAGTCCGCTCTATGCGTTTAGAGAGACTTTCGCCGGGGCAGCCAATATCGCCATTGACCGCATGCACGTCCTTGGTGTCGTCAGCCTAATCTTCTGGTCGATGCTTATTGTCGTCTCGATCCAGTACGTTACCATTCTTATGCGCGCCGATAACAAGGGGCAGGGCGGTAGTCTTGCTCTCGTCGCCTTGCTGAGCCGCCATATTGGCCGGTCTCAATATGGTTGGCTGGTCGTGCTGCTCGGAGTTTTCGCGACCTCGCTATTCTATGGCGATAGTATGATCACCCCGGCGATCTCTGTACTTTCGGCGGTCGAAGGTCTGACCGTCGTAAATCCGGGGCTGGGCTCGCTCGTCATTCCAATAGCTTTGGTTTTACTGGTATTTCTTTTCGTTCTTCAAAGCCGAGGTACGGCCAAGGTGGGGGCGCTTTTCGCACCTGTCATGATCGTGTACTTCGCCACTATCGCTTTGCTGGGTGCGAACCAGATCTGGCAGAACCCGGATATCCTGTGGGCGTTGAACCCTTGGTATGCTGTACAATTCTTCATCTCCGACGGGGTTATAGCTTTTCTGGCTTTGGGCGCTGTGGTTCTGGCAGTAACTGGATCGGAAGCTCTCTATTCAGACATGGGACATTTCGGCCGGGGCCCAATGCGGCTTTCATGGTTCGGCTTCGTCATGCCCTGTCTCCTGCTGAATTATTTCGGTCAGGGCGCAATGATTGCCGGATTGCCCCCCGAACAGGCTGCAGAAGTGGTGCGCAACCCCTTCTTCCTCCTGGCGAGTGAAGAATACCGCCTTCCACTCGTCATTCTTGCGACGCTGGCGACATTCATTGCCAGTCAGGCAGTTATATCGGGCGCGTTCAGCATTACTCATCAGGCGATGCAGCTGGGTTTTATGCCCCGCATGACGATCCGCCATACCAGCGAGACCGAAAGCGGTCAGATTTACATCCCGGTCATAAACTGGGCGCTGATGGTAGCGGTCATTATCCTCGTTCTGACGTTCCAGAACTCATCTAATCTCGCGAGTGCCTACGGGATCGCCGTTACTGGCGCCGTTACGATCGATACCCTTCTCATGGGTGTGCTGTTCGTGGGCGTTTGGAAATGGAAATGGTGGGTCGCCGCTCCAGTAGTACTTTTCTTCCTCATCGTTGACGGGGCGTATTTTGCGGCGAATTTGGCCAAGATACCGGAAGGGGGCTGGTTCCCGCTCGTCGTCGGGCTCGTGGCCTTCACACTGCTGACGACATGGGCACGCGGGCGCAAACTCATGCGCGAACGCATGCATGAAACCGCCCTACCCATCGAGATCTTCGCAAAAAGCGCCAAGAATTCGGCCGCCCGTGTCCCGGGTACGGCAATTTTCATGGCGAGCCAGACGGCAGGAGTACCGTCCGCGCTTCTTCACAATATCAAGCACAACAAAGTGCTGCATGAGCGTGTCATCATTCTCACTGTTCTTATCGCTGATGCACCCTACGTAGATGCGAACGAACGCTGCGAGATCCATGACATCGGCGATGGGTTCTATCGTGCGGTCCTGCATTATGGCTTTATGCAGGAAACCAATGTTCCTCAGGGTTTAAAGGAAATGGAGCGTTGTGGCGGCGAGTTCGATATGATGCACACCAGCTTTTTCCTCAGCCGTCAGACGCTGTTGCCTAGCAGCAACCCCGGTATGCCAATCTGGCGCGAGAAGATTTTCGCCTGGATGTTGCGAAACGCCGCGACCGCGATGGATTTCTTCCGCTTGCCAACCAATCGTGTCGTGGAACTTGGAAGCCAGGTCGAGATCTAGAGTTAGAGCAATCTAGCTACGGCATATTCGTTAGGTAAATCCTCGCAGCCATGCTAATGCAATCTCGCTGACGTCGAAATTTGCGACGGACTTCGGTTATTTGACGACCGCCGCTTGCCCTTATCGGCCCCGGCGTAAACCAGACGCTGACTTCCTTTCATCGGACGATTTTACGCACGACCCTGCGGCATGTTGCCGCGGGGCAACCTCACGCGTTCTTGAAAGGAACCAAACATGAGCAAGACCGGAACAGTTAAATTCTTCAACACCGACAAAGGTTACGGCTTCATTCAGCCGGACGATGGCTCTGCAGACAGCTTCGTTCACATTTCGGCAGTACAGGCTGCTGGAATGCAGACGTTGGATAAGGAACAGCGCCTCAACTACGAAGTTGAGCAGGGCCGTAATGGCAAGGAAAGCGCCGTGAACCTTTCGGCTGCCGATTGATCCTGACTAGTCGTCCGTCCGCGTCTAATCGACCGGGCGGACGACGCCCAATTCGTGGAGCCATGTAATGGCAAACACACAAAGCTATGCTTTTTGCATAGCCCGCGCAGATCAGGCAGCTGAAGAAGCCGCCGGCGCAATCTTGGATAACGTTCGCGATCGTGCTTTGCGTTCGGAAAAGACTTGGCGTGGCCTGGCAGAGCATGCTCGCGGTGTAGCCGAGGAGCGCGAGAAAGTTCGCGTAGAGAAATTAGAGGCCGCCGACGATCAGGCGTGATTTCACATTAAAGATTTCGTGAGATAATGCGAGGCATGGCCCTTGGGACGTCCTTCTAGAGTGCCCATCAAGACATAGCCGTTTTTCTCGTAAAAGGGTTTTGCTTGCCAGCTTGTCGTTTCGACAAGCGCGTTCTCGCAGCCAAGCTCCCGCGCGAAATCTTCCGCTTTGCCAATAAGCTGTCTACCGGAGCCTTGTCCTCTAGCGGTCGCGGACAGCCAGAGTAGTTCGATGTGCAAGGTGTTCCAGTAACACGCAGCCCTAACCCCGCCAATTAGCTTTTCGTCATCGTCAGTTGCGATAACATGGAAACGGACTTCGGCTCGGCCTCGACAGGTTCGAGATCGGAAATCTTGCTGCGATTAAAGTCGACGATGCCGGTGCTTAACGCTCGAAGCACTTCGGCTGCGGGATTCATTTCGATCGCTATTGGCATCGGAAACGTCAGCCTACTGGCGGCTCATCCTTCAAAACCTCGTCTGTATCGTCCAGCGATAGTCCATGCTTCAGAAGCATGGGGATCTGCGAGAAGGTGAACAGAAAGGTAAGTGGCAGGAAGACCCAGATCTTGGCCCAGAGCCAGCTCTCAAAGCTCATGCTCCGCACCATGATTTCGTTCAACACGGCGAGGAAAAGAAAGAAGAACCCCCAGTTGCGGGACAGTTTCAGCCACCCTTTTTGCGTGACACCTTCGAAAGCAGCTTCGAGCAGAACCTGAAGCCAAGCGCGTCCTCTCAGCCAGCCGACAATCAGAACGCCGCCGAAGAGTAAGTAAATGGCCGTCGGTTTGAACTGTATGAACCGTTCGTCCCGCAGCCAAATGGTGAGCGCGCCGAAGCCTACAATGAGCGTGGTCGACAGAATTAGCATCGGGCTGACTTTCCCGAATTTCCATTTGCTGAATGCCAAGGCCACCACGGCAGCGACCATGAACGCAATCGTGCCGTAAATCACGGCCGCTATTTCTCCGAACGTGGAATCCGCTGGCGGCTGGGAAAACTTGTATACACCCAAAAAAACCAGAAGCGGACCGTAATCGACTACGGTGTGAAGCCATCCCGTGGGCTTTTTTTCCGTTATGATTTCGGTCTCATTCTTCGTCATACTTTTCGATCCAATATTAGCGCAGGCTCAGCGTCGCAGCCTCTATATATATTCGCATTGAGCGATCCAGGTGATCTCTCAACCGCATCGCTGACCAACGGGCCGGAACTTATGCAATTCCAGCGATCACGCGAGCGACCAAATCGGGATCGAAGGGGCGAAGATCGTCGATCTTTTCTCCCACCCCAATGGCGTGGATCGGAAGACCGTATTTTTCCGCGGCCTGAACCAGCACACCGCCTCGAGCTGTGCCGTCCAGCTTGGTCATTACAAGCCCGGTGACCCCAGCAACTTCCTTGAAGACGTCGATCTGCGAGAGAGCGTTCTGGCCGTTGGTCGCATCGAGCACCAGAACAACATCATGCGGTGCCTCGGGATTAAGGCGACCGAGCACTTTTCGGATTTTCGCCAATTCGTCCATCAGTTCGCGCTTGTTCTGCAGACGCCCTGCAGTATCGACTATCAGGACATCGGTGCCGATTTCGGTCCCTTTCTTGACAGCATCGAATACGATGCTCGCCGGGTCGCCACCTTCGGGTCCGCGTACAATCGGCACACCTACACGGTCTGCCCAAGTCTGGAGCTGCCCGATAGCGGCTGCCCGAAAGGTATCGCCTGCGGCGAGCATGACATTGTAATCGTCTTCGACGAAAAGATGTGCCAGCTTGGCAATCGTCGTCGTCTTGCCGCTGCCGTTGACACCGATCACCAGCAATACCTGTGGCCGCGGAAACGCAGTGATTTCGAGAGGCTTAGCAACAGGGCGCAGTATGGCCGCAATTTCGTCCGCCACCGCCTGTTTCAGCTCATCGGCGCTAATTTCCAGCCCGAACCGTTTTTCTTTCAGGCGCTCACGGATACCGGCCGCAGCGCTTGGTCCGAGATCCGACATGATCAGCGCATCTTCGACATTGTCGAGCGTTGAATCGTCGAGCTTTGCCTTGCTAACCGCTTCGGCGAGATTTTCACTTAGGCGGTCAGAGGTTTTCTTGAAGCCACCGAACAGGCGCTCGGTCCAGCTGGGTTTGCTCATGACAGGAGATTGTCCTCGAGTGTCTTGGGCGTCACGGTGACGATAGAGCCGCGTGATGTACCTTGAGGCAGCTTTACGCGGGCGAATTCGGGTGAATAGCCTGTCCCGTCAGCTTCTGCGAGGACTTCGAGTGGTTTTTCTACGAGCGTCGCCGCCCAGTCAGCACGCAACTTGGCGACTTGGACACGCAGATCAGCGGCGCGCCGCTTAATGATTGACCGTTCGATTTGCGGCATTCGCGAAGCCGGAGTGCCGGGCCGAGGAGAGTACGGGAAGATGTGACCGTGAACGATATCGAGGTCACGAACGATAGAGAGGTTGGCTTCGTGGTGTTCCTCTGTCTCGGTCGGAAAACCAGCGATGAGATCCGCGCCCACGGCAATGTTTGATCGACGCGCTTTCAGGCGGTAAACCAGATCGAGAGCATCGGCACGACTATGCCGACGCTTCATCCGTTTGAGAATGAGATCGTGGCCATGCTGCAGGGACAGGTGGATATGCGGCATGATCCGGCGCTCGCCCGCGAATAATTCGAAAAGCTCATCGTCGACCTCGATACCGTCGATGGAGGACATACGGAGCCGTGTAAGGGTAGGGAATGCGTGGAGTACCGAACTCACCAAAGAGCCCAGCTTTGGATTACCGGGTAGATCCTGACCCCACGACGTGACGTCCACACCCGTGAGCACGACCTCAGCGGCGCCTGCATCGAGATGAATCGCGATTTCACGCAACACCTCCGCAATGGTGAGGGAGCGACTTTTCCCCCGACCTTGTGGTATGACGCAGAAGGTACAGGCATGGTCGCAGCCATTCTGGACGGCCACAAAAGCGCGGGTATGAAGCATAGTAGAGGGTGCTTCTTTTGCGGGCACGTTCCATGCGCGCGGATCCAGTTTCGCTTCATTGGCAATGAGGCCGTCGACTTCAGGCATCGCACCAAGTTGCTCACGTTCGATATCGGCTGCGCAACCGGTCACAAGTAGCCGAGCGTCAGGGTTGGTCTTGCGTGCCTTGCGAATTGCCTGCCGAGTTTGACGCACCGCCTCGCTTGTTACGGCGCAACTGTTGATCACGACAAGGTTCTCTTCTCCGGCCAGCATGGCGCGAATGCGCTCGCTTTCCGAAAGGTTTAGACGGCAACCTAGGGTAACGACTTCCGGCGGCTTCTGGGGCGCATTCATGCGTAGTCTTCCCATTCGAAAGTGCCGCGGAAACTCTCGTTTGCGGGGCCGGTCATGCGGATCGTCTCGCCTGCTTGCCATTGGATCTGCAAATCCCCACCCGGGAGAGCAACTGTAACTGAAGCATCGACGAGTTTACGACGTATTGCGTGAACCGCAGTCGCGCAGGCGCCGGTGCCGCAGGCGCGGGTCAGACCTGCGCCGCGTTCCCACACGCGCAAGCGGATGCGTGTGCGATTTTCAATCGTTGCGACATTGACGTTGACGCGTTCTGGAAAAAGCGGATCGGTTTCTATTTCGGGTCCGAGATCATCTAAAGGAACGCTGTCGCAATCATCGACGAACGCTATCACGTGCGGATTGCCCACGCTTACAGCTCCGGGCTCGGTTAGAGGCCCCCAGGCTACTGGCATGGAGAGGGTGTCCATGGGATAGGCGAGCGGGATTGCGTCCCATTCGAAACGTGGTTTGCCCATATCCACGCTCGCCCCGTCATCGGTCGGCGAAGCGACTAGAATGCCGCCCTGTGTTTCAATGCGCGCTTCCTTCCCGTGCAGAAGGGTGACAGCACGCGTTGCATTCCCGCAGGCGCCCACCTCGCTGCCGTCGGCGTTGAAGATGCGCGTGCGGAAATCGGCTTGGGTGCTATGTTCGAGTAAAACCAACTGGTCGCAGCCAATACCAGTATTTCGGTCGGCGAGCGCCGAAGCTGTCGTTTGCGTCAAATCCGGTAGGTTCTGCTCGCGCGTATCCAACACGACGAAGTCGTTGCCGAGGCCGTGCATCTTGATGAAAGGGACGCGCATGATTGCGCGCATCTAGGTGGTGATAAGGATCAGGTCCAGCCTCAGCCGGCGCGAATGCCGCTTTCGCGGACCTGTTCGCCCGCGCTGTCCAATTCGGCTCGAACCAGTTGATCCGATTGCTCGGGAGCTAAATCTGCGAGGCGCCCGCACGCCGCCAAGCGTTCCAATACCTTGCTTGCTGGTTCGGGGCGACCATAGTGATAGCCTTGGCCCTTCATGCTGCCCCATTGCTTGAGGGCGGCAAGCACTTCGGCATTTTCGATGCCTTCTGCGGTAATGGGCAACTTCAATCCGTTGCTCATCGAGACGATCGCATTAACGAGTTGATCGCCATGCTCTTCAGTTTTCAGTTCACCGATGAAGCTGCGATCGATCTTAAGGCGATCGAAGGGCAGGCTGCGAAGCTGCGAAATGCTGGCATATCCTGTGCCGAAATCATCGAGGCTGACCCGCACGCCCTGGTTGCGGAGCGAAGTGATCATTGACCGCACCATGCCGATATTCTCATGCAGGCAGGTCTCCGTGATCTCGATTTCTAGGCGATGTGCAGGGAAGCGATGCTCGAGCAACAATTTAAGGATCTTCTGGGCAAACCAGGGATCACGCATCTGCACCGGCGAAATGTTTACCGAAAGAGTGATCGATGGATGCCACTTCTTTGCATCTTCGAATGCTGCGACGATGAGCCCTTCGGACATTTGGGATATAACTCCGATTTCCTCGGCAATCGGAATGAAAATGTCGGGGCCGATCAAACCCATCTCTGGCGATTCCCACCTCGCCAGCATTTCGAAACCGACGATTTCGCCTGAATCCAGATCGACCTGCTGTTCGTAATAGGGGACAAACTCCCCTTTCTGAATGCCCCGCCTGATCCCGGCTTCGAGTTCATTGCGGAACCGAAGGTCGTTTTCCATCGAACCTTCAAACCAGCAATAACGGTTCTTTCCGTGCTTCTTGGCGTGATACATGGCGATATCCGCCTTATGCATCATGCTCTGCGCGCGAAGGTCTACCTCGCTTTCCGTCGCTTGGAGCGATGTTGCAACGCCGATCGACACTGAGATTTCGATGGCAGCGTCCTTGTGAAGGACTGGTCGGGCGACCGTCTCTACCATGCGACCCAAAACAGGGTTGAGCCGATTATCGGCGGAGCCGATGAAAGGCACAGCGCAGATGAACTCGTCGCCTCCCAGTCTGGCGATATAAGAGCCTTCGGGAAGCAATGCCGAAATGCGCGCAGAAACTTCTCTCAGGACGCTGTCCCCAGCGGCGTGCCCATTGAGGTCGTTCACCTGCTTGAAATTGTCGATGTCGATGGCGATCGTTGCGAGTTCTTGCTTAGGGGATTCCTGCTGAAGCCAAGCCTCCATTTTACAGACGAAGCTGCGGCGATTGAGGCAGGCCGTCAAATCGTCCATGTCGGCCTGACGCCGAGCTTCCTCTTCCGACTGCCTGCGTAGTTCAAGCTCCGTGCTCAATGCCTTGTATCTGTCCCATCCAAGCAGGATCAGGGCGATGTTAAGCAGAAGAGCATTGGTGAGCAGAAATTCCGACCCCGTCGGCTGCAAGTGGCCCGAGCGCACGATTTCCGGCAATACGGAGCCTGCGGAGGCCACGAAAATCGCGATCGCGGAAAGGGCAATTATCAAGGAAACGAGATTGCCGCCGCTCTTGATGGCGGAATTCTGATCCCTGTTCTTGCGGTCCGGATTGAAATATTTCGCCAAGTTGATCCCCGATGAGTCGGCACCGCACTGGTAGGATTGTTCTGCCTAAAAACCGGTTAATCCGGATGACCACGGGCGCGCACGGTGGAAAAGGGTGATTGGGCCCGCTACGTGCCGAACCAGATCGCAATCACGAGAGAAAATTCGCATGGCACGATATTGGCTGATGAAGTCGGAACCGTTCAAATACAGCTGGGATGACCTGGTCGCCGAAAAGGAGGGGACGTGGGACGGTGTGCGTAACCATCGCGCAAAGAACAATCTCGCGGCGATGGAGGTCGGCGATCAGGCTTTCTTCTATCACTCCCGCGAGGGACTGGAGATCGTCGGCATTTGCGAAGTGAGCGTGGCGGGTATTACCGACCCGACCGATCCCGAAGGCAAGTGGGCGGCGGTCAAGATTGTCCCCAAAACTAAATTGCCTCACCCGGTTTCACTCAAGCAGATCAAAGCAGAACCACAGCTGGCAGATTGCGAGCTGGTGAAACTATCCCGACTCTCCGTTGCTGAAATAAAGCCTTCCGAGTGGTCAATAATACTCGAAATGGCAGGCATTTAATCTTCGTCGCTTCAAACGTTCGACTGGTCGCATGGCGAGGAACGTAAACACCAGGACTACCGTTTCTTGATTGTAGACGCGCCGATGATCGGTGTTTGAAAATTAAGGAGAACAACCATGGGTGAACTGACCGAAAAGGCAAAAGGTAACGCCAACGAAGCCGCTGGCAACACCAAGCAAGCCGTAGCGGACGCCACTAACAATCCTAAGCTGGACCGTGAAGGCAAGCGCCAAGAAGCAAAGGGCGAAGCCCAGCAGTTCAAGGGCGAAGTCGAAGGCAAGCTCGGCAACGACGTCTAATCGAGCGCTCTTACTTAACAGCGAGAAAAGGTCGTCTCCCAAACGGGAGGCGGCCTTTTTCGCACTCTACTTCTTGCGCAACCCGCTGATGGTTGCCCCGCTGGCTGCCAGCTGCTCGATCTCGATTTTGCAGTGGACGAGACGAAGCCCGGATCTACCTTGCGCCGCAATCAGCGCATCTTTGAACTCCTCGGTTGTCGATGCTGTGGCGGACCATCCGCCATACGCCGCCGCAAGCGCGGCAAAGTCAGGATTGGCGAGCTTGGTCCCGCTGATCCGCTCTTCACCAGGAAACTCTCGTTCCTGATGCATGCGGATAGTGCCGTAAGCCGAATTGTCGATGATTAGCACGATAAGGCTGGCACCATGCTGGATTGCGGTGGCCAGTTCCTGGCCATTCATCATGAAGTCGCCATCGCCTGCTACCGCAACGACCGTGCGCTGGGGATAGCGCAGGGCGGCGGCGACGGCGGCAGGCACTCCGTAGCCCATCGCGCCGCATGTCGGTGCGAGCTGAGCGGGAAAACCGTCGTAACGCCAATACCGGTGCCACCAGCCGGCGAAGTTTCCGGCTCCGTTGCAGACGATCGTGTCGGGCGGAAGAGTATCGCGCATGAACTGGACGCACTGGCCCATATCCAGCGCAAAGTCTGCCGGATGGGCGGTGGCCCAGTCCTTCCATTCCGCATGAGCCTGAGCCCCTGCATCGAAATCGATCGCATCTCCATCGTCCCAGAGAGCTGCGCTCTCGGCGAATTCGGCCATGTCGGCGCAAATCGCTAGATCGGCGAAATAGACGCTGTTGAGCTCCGTGGCGTCCGGATGCACATGGATCAGCTTCTGATCGTCCGCCGTGAGGGGCGGTACCGTGTAACCGTCGGTGGTGGCTTCACCCAGCCTAGCGCCCACGGCAATGACGAGATCGGCGTCTTTGACGCGCTGGACCAGCTTGGGGTTGGGGCCGTAGCCAAGGTTGCCCGCATAGACGCGGCTGGAGGGAGAAATCGCATCCTGTCGGCGGAAGGCTGTGGCAACGGGAATGCCCAACCGCTCCGCGAACAGCTGGAAATACTCGCGCGCCTTTGCATTCCAGCCTGCGCCGCCAATAATGGCGACGGGTGAAGCGGCGTCTCCTATCAGAGCCATCATCGCCTGCATCGCATCTGGGCAGGGCGCCTGGGCAGGCCGTTCGACGCGCGACCGTGGCTTGGCGTCTGTATCGCGGCCAAGCATGTCTTCCGGCAAAGCCAGCACAACAGGACCGGGACGGCCCGAGATTGCCGTGGCGTAGGCCCGCGCGACATATTCGGGAATGCGATCGGCGCTGTCGATCCGTGCAGCCCATTTCGCGATCGGCGCGAAGAATGCGGCAAAGTCAACTTCCTGAAAGCCCTCACGGTCGCGCATCTCGCTATCCACATCGCCCACGAACAGGATCATCGGCTGCGAATCCTGCATGGCGACGTGAACGCCGATGCTGGCATTCGTGGCGCCCGGTCCGCGGGTGACGAAGGCCACGCCGGGGCGCTGCGTCATCGCACCATCGGCGCAGGCCATCATCGCCACGCCCCCTTCCTGTCGGCAGGTGACCAGATCGATGGTTTCCTGCTGCCCCAGCGCATCCAAGACCTGGAGGAAGCTTTCGCCCGGCACGGTGAAGATGCGTTCGCATCCCTGCTCGATCAGGCAGTCGACGAGGAGCTTTGCGGCGGCGGGGGTAGGGCGCTTGGTCATGCTGCTGCGGTTAGCCGCGCTGCGCCTGCCGTGCAATCGCCCGTGCCGTGCCGCCCACTGGTCGAACCTGCGAGCAAAAGCTGTCCCGATTTGGGATCGCGCGCTTTTGCCGGGAAACCGATGGTTAAGAAAGCGTTAAAGCTCATGTTATGAGACGCGCCTTGGTCCTCTCTAGTGAAAGCGCCCGCCATTGGATGCGGGCCCAGATCCCCCAGCGCCGCGCGATGTTTGCCGACACGCCCGGCCCGGCGAGTGTGGACTGGAAGATCACCGCAAACGATGTGCGCGGTGTCGCGACCACCTATTTCGCCACCCTGGTTGCAGTGCTCGCCTTTATCGTCTGAACGGCTACTGCCGCCGCTTCCCGTTCCGCCAGCAGTAGCTTGCGGCCCAGCCAAGCCGAGAACACGCACATGGCGGCGCTGATCAGCACCTGCTCCACGATCGGCACGCCTGCCGCGCTCATCCCCATCGCCAGCAATGATCCGCCCACCATCGCGCCTGAATTGACGATGTTGTTCGCCGCGATCGTGCGCGAGGCTTTCTCCGGCGAGGCGCGGGTGGTCAGGAATGCATAGAGCGGCACCACGAACATGCCCCCCGCGATCGCCACGCCCAGCAGGCACAGCAGGATCAGGCTGGCCATCGGCCAGGCGAGGAAACCGGCAATGTTCAGCAATTCTGTCGGCTGGTCGGTTTCCCACACCTTGCACACTGCATAGAAGGCGACGACGAAAGCCCCCATGGCGAGCACAGATTGCGGCGCATAGCGGGCCGATACCTCGCCTTTGAGCAAGGCGCCCACGGCCACCGAACCGATGGCCACGCCGATCGAGAACACCACCAAGAACAGGCTGGCCACTTCCTTGCTGGCCATGAGCACGTTCTTGGCCAGCGGGGGAAACTGGATGAACAGCACCGCGCCGATGGTCCAGAAGAAGCTGATGGCGAGGATGGCGAAGTAGATCTCGCGGTTGTGCATCGTCTCGCGGATCAGCCGGTTCGATGCGCGCAGGATGTGCCAGTCCAGTTCCTCGACCTCTCCCTGGGCAGGGGCGGTGGGGACCTGGCGGCTGACGAGATAGCCGGCGATCGAGGTGATGATGATGCCCACCGCGGCAGCTTCCACCGGGATCCAGCCGGCCAGGATCGTGCCGGCAAGAATGGCGATATAGGTGCCCGCCTCGACCAGCCCCGTTCCGGCGAGCACTTCCTCGCGTTTCAGATGCTGCGGCAGGATCGCGTATTTGATCGGGCCAAGGAAGGTCGACTGGATGCCGGTCATGAACAGGGCCAGCAGCATCAGGATGATCGGGAAGGTTGTCTGGATGCCGAGGATGTTGACCGGCAGATCGTAGCCGCGCCAGGCCAGATAGAGGCCGCTTGCCCCGATCAGCATCAGCAGGATCTCGAAGGCCTTCACCCGGCGGATGATCACCGCCTTGTCGCGCATGTCCGCCAACTGCCCCGCCAATGCGGACAGGACGAAGAAGGGCAGGATGAACAGGCCCGAAGCTACGGCAGAGAACATGCCTTCCGCCTCTTCCGATTCGTAGATCTGGTAGACCACGAACAGGACCATCGCGGTCTTGTACAGATTGTCGTTGAAGGCATTGAACAGCTGGGTCACGAACAGCGGCAAGAACCGCCGGGACCGCAGCAAATGTGTGCTTGTGAACATGAACCCCCGGGAAGAACCCTTCCGTTTCGCCCCCTTCGTAGAGAGATAGCCGCAGCGGACAACCCTGCATTGTTTCTTTTGCGGTAAGACGTTTGCCGTTAGGGGAACGTCACCGATGCTGAATTTGCCCAACATTCTCACCCTGTCGCGTATCGTCGCGATTCCCCTCCTTGCCTTCCTGCTGTGGTGGCCGGGCTGGGCCAGCGGTTATCTGATGGCCTTCGCGCTGTACTGCGCCATGGGCATTACCGACTATTTCGACGGCTATCTGGCGCGCACCAGCGGCACGGTCTCGAAGCTGGGCATCTTCCTCGATCCGATCGCGGACAAGATCATGGTCGCCGCGGTGATTCTGGTGCTGGCGGCACAGGGCGTGCTGCGCGGCCCCTATGTGGGCGATGCGCATGTCATTGCCGGGCTGATCATCCTGATGCGCGAGATCGCGGTGTCGGGCCTGCGCGAATTCCTCGGCGGCCTGCAGGTTTCCGTGCCCGTGAGCCGGCTGGCGAAATGGAAGACGACCTTCCAGCTGCTCGCGCTCGGCTCGCTGATTTTGGGTCAGGGCCTGCCAGGCTGGAACGTGATGATAGGCACGGTAGATGCCAATATCCCGCACACCGTCGGCCTGATTACCCTGTGGGCCGCTGCGGTGATGACCGTGGTAACCGGCTGGGACTATCTGCGAGTCGGCCTCAAGCACATGGACTGACCGTGTGACACCGACCGGGGGTTTTGCAAAAACTCGCCCATCCCCGGCACGCACGGCGTTCTGCGGCTGGCGGCGAATTTCAGGCGCATCTGGTGTCAACTTCCGCTCGCGCTGAAATCCGGCCGGTCCGGTCCCGTCAGCAGCAGTGGAATTTTTTGTCGGGGCGAGCACGGCCAGCATGGTCTGATGGCTGGCAGAAAACAGGCGTGTAGGAAAACGGGTTTTGCGGCGGCGATGAGGCGCGAAGCAACTGCGCGTCTCTGAGCACAGTCCTCAATCCTTCATCGCGATGGCCTGAACTTTCACTTTGGCTCCGAAAGGAAGGCGGGCCGCCTCGTAAATCGTGCGGGCGGGGGGATGGGTAAACAGCTCTGCGTAAAGCGCGTTGACCTCGGGCAGGTCGTCGAGGTCCGCGAAGGCGAGGTCTACGTAGACGATTTCATCGGGCGCAAAGCCTGCTTCGCGAGCGATCGCAAACACCAGTTCGAATGCGCGGGCTGCTTCCTCACGCGCGCTGCCTCGCCGGTAGCCGTCGTCATAAACCGCCAACTGCCCGGAGATATGGCAGGTCTTTCCGACGACCACGGCGTTCGAGATGGGCGACGGTGATTTCGGCACCCCAGGTACGTCGATAATGTAGCGGCGTTCAGCCATTTCGGCAGTTCCTCGTCATTTTCGAAATTCGAGTCTGGTGGGGGCTATTTGTTCAAAACTGCCGCTTTCACTGCGAATTTGCTTCGCAGACTAGATCTCCGAGGCGTTCGAGACGCTCTTCCCATTCTCGGCGGTGAAAGTTGATCCAGTCCTGCAGGGCGACAAGTCCCGCGGGGTCGAGCTGGCAGGTTCGGGTCCTCCCGACCTTGCTGGAGCGTGCGAGCCTGGCCTTCTCGAGAACTGCAAGGTGCTGGCCGACCGCCGTCTTGCTGATGTCGAGAAACGCGGAAAGTTCAGAGATGGTCGCAGGATGGTCCGAGAGCAGGCCCACCATCCGTCTGCGGTTCGCGTCACCCAAAGCGTGAAACAACGCGTCAGCCCTGGTTGGATCTATGATGCGCGGTGCAGTGGAATTCATACGGTGCCCGCGCTGCTTGCCATCGCATCCAGCAGATACTCCCACCCCATCCGGCGCATCGCCGGGCCATCGGCGCCTTCCATATAGACTGCCTGATGGGTCAGCACCACTTCCGTTTCACCTTCCTTGGGAGCGATCTCCACCGTCACGACTGCCGCCGACACCCGAGCCTGATCGACATCGAGTGTCTGGAAGAACACAATTCGTTCATTCTCGACAATCTCCGCATAAGTCGAGATCCAGCATAGTTCCTGCCCGGCAATCGGCGTGCCTGGCAACATTCGGGCTGTCAGTCTTTCTTCGCCGCCCGGTCTGAAATCGAAGCTGTAGGACAATGGTTCATGCGAGGGGCTGGCGGCGTACCATCGGCTTTTGCGGTCCTGAAAGGCGAAGGCGCCGAAAATTGCGCTTGGTGACGCGCTGTATGTCTTCCGAATCTCGAAGGTATTGTGGGTCAAGCTCATCGCCAGGCTCCTTGGTGAAGTGCTGGCTTCACTATCCGCTGGGCTGTAATTGGTCAAGTCTGGACTTCACTATCCTGACTGGATCGTCCTCACCGAGGAAGAGCCTTTGACTTTTGAAAAATGAAATGTGTATGGAGCATAAACGTTTCATATATTCAGGAATTCCCATGGGCCTCGTCAAAATAAATGAAGACCTGCACGAGCAGGTGCGTGCTGCCAGTGCGGTCATGTGCCGGTCGATCAACGCGCAGGCCGAATTCTGGATGAAGATCGGGCGGCTGGCGGAAGCCAATCCCACGCTGTCCTTCAACGAGATCGTGTCGCAGCAGCTCGCGCTGGCGAGCGAGGAAGAAGGCGCGGTCCGCGCGGCAGCCTGATATGGTCAAGACACCTGACGAAATCGCCCTGATGCGCGCCTCCGGGCACTTGCTGGCGTCGGTGTTCGAGATGCTCGACGGGCTCGACCTGCAAGGCATGTCGACGATGGAAATCAACGATCTGGTGGAGCGGTTCATTCGCGAGGATCTGCAATCGCGGCCTGCCAGCAAGGGACAATATGGCTTCGCCTATGTGCTGAACTGCTCGATCAACGAGGAGGTCTGCCACGGCGTCCCTTCAGCGAGCAGGGTGGTGCAGGACGGCGACATCATCAATCTGGACATCACGCTGGAGAAGGACGGCTTCATCGCCGATTCCAGCAAGACCTACATGATCGGCAATGCGTCTGCACAGGCGCGGCGGATCGTCAGGATCGCGCAGGAGGCCATGTGGGCGGGCATCCGGCAGGTCCGGCCGGGCGGGCATCTGGGAGACGTGGGCTTCGCGATCGAAAAGCATGCGAAGAAGAACGGCTGTTCGGTGGTGCGCGAATATTGCGGCCACGGGATCGGCCGCGAGATGCACGAGGACCCGCAAGTGCTCAATCACGGAAAGCCGGGGCGCGGCGTGCGGCTGCGCGAAGGCATGACCTTCACGATCGAACCGATGGTCAATCTGGGCAGCCGGCACACGCAAACGCTCGATGACGGATGGACCGTGGTGACGAAGGACGGAAAGCTATCCGCCCAGTTCGAACATACAGTGGCAGTGACCGCCGATGGCGTCGAAGTGCTGACCTTGCGGCAGGACGAGCGGGTCTGATTGCAGGCCGCTGGCTCAGCCTGCGCGCAATTCCTCGGCCAGCAGTTCAAAATCATCCCGCCGGGGGGAATTCTTGCGCCAGATCAGCGCGATTTCGCGGCTGGCGAGGCTGGATTTGAGCGGGCGCGCGACGACTTCGGTGCCGTTGAGGATACCGGCGTCCACCGCCATTTCCGGCAGCATGGTGAGGCCGAGGCCGTTGTCGACCATTTGCACCAGCGTGTGCAGGCTGGTCCCGATCATGGTGGTCGAACCGCGCAATTCCGGGCGGTTGCAGGCGGCCAGCGCGTGGTCTTTCAGGCAATGCCCGTCTTCCAGCAGCAGCAGGCGGCCTTCGTCGATCATGTCGGCGGTGACCACTGCAGGCGGATCGCGCGGATCGTCTTTCGGGAAGGCGACGTAGAGCGGATCGTCGGCGATATGCGCCTTTTCCACCTCACCGGTGCTGAAGGGGAGGGCGAGCAGCACGCAGTCCACCCGGCCATGCTGCAGCGATTCCACCGCGTCATGGCTGGTTTCCTCGCGCAGGAAGAGTTCGAGATCGGGCCGTTCCCGGCGCAGGCGCGGCAGGAAACGCGGCAGCATGAAGGGCGCGATGGTGGGGATCACGCTCATGCGCAGTTGGCCTGCCAGCGGCTTGCCCGCGGCCTGGACCAGATCGGCCAGTTCTTCCGTTTCGCGCAGCACGCGGTGGGCCTTGTCGACCACCTGATTGCCCAGCGCTGTAAACCTGACCACCCGGCGGCTGCGCTCGACCAGCGTCACGCCGAGCAGCGATTCGAGCTCGCGAATGCCCGCCGAAAGCGTCGATTGCGACACGAAGCTGGCATCGGCAGCGCGGCCGAAATGGCCATGCTCGTGCAGGGCGACGAGATATTGCAGCTGCTTGAGGGTGGGGAGGTAAGTGCTCACCCGGCTTCGACCTCGCCGGTGATCACTTCGTCCTGAGCCGCGATCATGTCGGCGCGCACATCTTCAGTATGGGTCATCAGCAGGCGGCCATCCTTCACGGCGAAGGCCAGCCGGCCCTCGACCAGTTCGAGCGCGTCCTTGCCGAAGACTTCATAGCGCCAGCCTTCGAGGATCGGCAGCTTGCGGACACCTGCGGCCAGCGCTTCCATCTCGTCCGCCCGCGTGAGCAGGCGCGAGGCCACGTCGATCTCGCGCGCGCGGATCTTGAGCAGCAGCTTGAGTAGATCGGCCACCAGCGCGCCTTCCTTGCCCAGCGGTGCGCCGCGTTTGGGCTTGTCGGGCATTTCGTCCTTCGGCAGCGGTTCGGCCTTTTCGAGAACTTTCATCAGACGCTTGCCGATGTCATTGTCTTTCCACGCATTGGACAGCCCGCGAACCTTGGTAAGGTCGGCCTGTTTCTTGGGCGGATGGCTGGCGATATCGGCCAGCGTCTCGTCGCGCATGATGCGGCCGCGCGGGATGTTCTTGTGCTGCGCTTCCGTCTCGCGCCAGGCGGCCAGACCCTTGAGCCGCCCGAGCACGGTGGGATTGCGGCCCGGCGAACGAATGCGTTTCCAGGCGATTTCCAGATCGTTGGCGTAGTTCGCCGGATCGGCGAGCTTTTCCATTTCCGCATCGAGCCACCCCCCGCGCCCCGTCTTGATCAGCTTGGCGAGGATCTTGGGGAAGATATCGGACAGGTGGGTCACGTCACCGATGGCATATTCGATCTGCCTATCGGTCAGCGGCCGGCGGCT
>NZOF01000195.1 GCA_002695185.1 Erythrobacter sp. | reverse complement strand
GTCCGCGATCTGGGGCGCGAGCTAGGCCTGCCCGACATCTTCGTCGGCCGCCACCCGTTCCCCGGCCCCGGGAAGGGATGACGGCCAACGAAGATGTCGGGCAGGCCCAGCTCGCGACCCAGATCGCGGACCTCGTCCTTGAACAATTCGCGCAAGGGTTCGACCAGCTTCATGTTCATGCGTTCGGGCAGACCGCCGACATTGTGGTGGCTCTTGATCGTGACGCTCGGCCCGCCGGTGAAGCTGACGCTTTCGATCACATCGGGATAGAGCGTACCCTGCGCGAGGAAATCGGCGCCGCCAATCTTGTTCGCTTCCTCCTCGAACACGTTGATGAACTCTCCGCCGATGAACTTGCGCTTCTTCTCGGGGTCGGTCTGGCCGGCGAGGCCCGCCATGAAGCGTTCCTCGGCGTCCACAACGACAAGCGGGATGTGGTAATGGTCGCGGAACATGGTCTCGACCTGTTCGCGTTCGTTGAGGCGCAGCAATCCATGGTCGACGAAGACGCAGGTCAACTGGTCCCCGATCGCCTCGTGGATCAGGATCGCGGCGACCGAGCTGTCGACACCGCCGCTGAGGCCGCAGATCACCTTGCCGTCACCCACCTGGTCGCGGATCTCGCGGATTTTGGTTTCGCGATATTCGGCCATGGTCCAGTCACCCGACAGGCCGCAGACCTTGTGCGCGAAATTGGCGATCAGTTTCGCGCCATCAGGAGTGTGGACGACCTCGGGGTGGAATTGCGTGCCGTAGAACTGGCGGCTTTCGTCGGCGATTACCGCGAAGGGCGCGCCGTCGCTGACGGCCACGATCTCGAAACCTTCGGCAAAGCGCGTGACCTTATCGCCATGGCTCATCCAGACCTGATGGCGCTCGCCTTCATTCCACAGACCGTCGAACAGGGCGCAGGACTTGGTAACGGTGAGGAAGGCGCGGCCGAATTCGCCGCCTTCACCGGTTTCGTGCCCGGGGCGCACTTCGCCGCCGAGCTGGTGCGTCATCACCTGCTGTCCATAACAGATACCGAGGATCGGCAGGCCAGCTTCGAACAGCATGTCAGGTGCGCGCGGGCTGCCTTCGTCGGGCACGCCGGCGGGCGAACCCGAAAGGATGATGCCCTTGGGCTTGAGCCGGTGAAAAGCCTCTTCCGCCTGCGTGAAGGGGGCAATTTCCGAGTACACGCCCGCTTCGCGCACACGACGCGCGATGAGCTGGGTAACCTGGCTGCCGAAGTCGACGATGAGGATGGAATCGGGAAGGTGGGATGCGTCCATGCCGAGCGGTTACGGGCATGGTTACGCGCTGTCCAGATGGTCGCTAAACGCGTCGCCATTAGACTTGCGCAAAACGCAACAGTTCCTGACCTTTTCTCACTTTAGTTCACAGAACGGCAACATTATTACAAGCCCCACAGCCGGAGCGAGATACCCTCTCCAACCAATTCTCTCCCGGCAAAGAGATGGCGTCAGTGCTTCCCAAGAGCCTGTCGTCGCCTTCCTCCGGGCCGGCGGCCCACGTTGAATGACACTGCATCACTCCTAATGCAGGCGTCGCTCCCCCGGAGGCGATATGGCAGCGAGTAGAGACGCGGCCGCCGACACCTCCTCTCCCCCTCCCCCAAGTGTCCGCGCCGCGTCTCGAACTCCTGCCATTTCATCCGTAAATGGGGGTGGCAACCGCACGGCCGCCCGCCTCGCCAAACGCGCAAGAACAGAAGGTATTTATCATGTCCGCAGTTATTGGCCGCCTGGCCGTTCTCATCCTTGCAACCGGGTTCTCGAGCGTCGTTCTCTCGCCCGCGTTCATCTGATTTCGATACCGTTTCCGAAGGGGTCACACCCCGTCGACCGCTCCATGCCGCGCCGCCAGTTCGCGAAGCTCGCTCTTCAGCAGTTTCCCGATATGGCTGCGCGGCATGTGTTCGATTGCGTGCAACTGCGCCAAACGCTGGGTTTTACCCAGCCGCGCATTCACCGCCTCCCGAATCGCGCTTGGATCGCGCGCGTTTTTGCCCAACCTGACGAAGCCGACCGGAGTCTCGCCCCATTTGCGTGAGGGCATGCCAATCACGGCCGCTTCCAGCACCTCACCTTCTTCCAGCAGCGCATTCTCCAGATCGACCGGGTAGATATTGAAACCGCCCGAAATGATCATGTCCTTCGCGCGGCCGACGAGTTCCACGAAACCGTCCTCGTCTATCCGCCCGATATCGCCCATGCGCTGCCACATCTCGCCCGTTTCGGGATCGCGCCAATAGGCTTGCGCGGTTTGTTCGGGCCGGTCCTTGTAGCCGCTCATCATCGTCTGGCTGCGGCCGATGAGATTGCCTGCCTGCCCCACGGCAAGCGGTCGCTCATCGTCATCCAGCACGCGCAATTCGCTGCCCGGTGCGGGGCGACCCACGGTATGCAGCTTGTCGGGGAATTTGTGCGCCTCCAGCAGGCACACCACGCCGCCTTCGGTCATCGAATAGATTTCGAGCAAAGCGCCGGGCATGCGGTCTAGCACCTCGCGCTTGAGATCGGCGGGAAACGGCGCCGAAGTACAGTATTTCAGCTGCAGCGAGGAGAGATCGAACTCGGCAAAGCGGGGTTCGTCCATCAGCCGCTGGTACTGGACAGGGACCAGCATCGTGATGGTGGTGCGGTCGTGTTGCGCATTCTCCAGCCAGCGTAATGTGTCGAATTTGCCGGTGATCCGCACCATGCCGCCCGCCAGCAATGCGGGCAGGAAAGCGACCATGGTGGTATTCGAATAGAGGGGCGTCGAAGCGAGGCTTCGGACCGCCAACCCTTTGAAAAGCCAGCTTTCTGCAGTCCGCGCGAACTGCCGCCACCGCATGCCGTGCGAGTGGACGATGCCCTTTGGGGTGCCGGTGGTGCCGGAGGAATAGATGATGTTGAAGGGGTCTTCGGGGCCATGCTCGATCGCCGGGGCCGAGGTACCCGGCGGGGCCATCCAGGCCTCCAGAACCTCGTCCATCACAATCCGTGTAAGGCCCGGAAAACTGCCATTCCCAAGTTCTTCCAGCTTGGCCCGGTCGATGAAAATATGTCGTCCGCCGGAATCGCGAACCATGCCCTCAAGCTGCTCTGCGCTGGCGCTGGTGGTGAGCGGTGCGGCAACCCCGCCTGCGCGAATTGCGGCAAGGAAAACAACGGCATAGGCAATGCTCGACGTGCCGAGAATCACCACTGCCTGGCCCTTCTCCAGCCCCTCTTCCACCAGTTTCGCCGCGATCCGTTCGATCCGGTCGCCAAGATCGGCCCAGCTCAGTTCGCCAGCATCATCGCGCAGCGCGGGAGCATCGCCCAGAACCCGCGCATTTCTGCTGATTATATCGAAATAAGAACCGTAAGGTTCGGCGAGCGCACTGGCGAGATCGGCCTTGTCCATCCCCGCAACCTACCCACCGCAAGCGATCGTGCAATCCCGTTCGAGTGTTCCGGATTTCCTTCCGAACACCCTCTTGATCGGTCCCGGAAACACCGATCAAGTTGCAATGCCGGTCGGACGGAACCCTCGCCCGCGGAGACGCCCGACTAGGCCGAAAAACTCGACAGGGTAAAGGCCAGAATCGCGCCCAGCGCGGTGGCCACGCCCGCCCAATGCGCTTCGGCCTTGTAGGCCTTGGGAAAGACTTCCGTCGCGAGGCTGGCAATCACCGCGCCTGCTGCCACGCAGCGGATGACGGCCAGCGTGCCTTCGCCCGCGCCGGTCAGCAGCAGATTGCCCGCGACGGCCGCGATGGAGAGGATCGCCGCCGTGCCGATCCACAGCCACAGCACCTTGGCCTTGGAATGCCGCCCCTGCGCCATTTCGCGCGCGCCGCCCGCCGCCTCGGGCAGGTTCGACAGCAGGATCGATCCCGCCAGCGCCGCCACTTCCAGCCCGCCCGCGCCGATCAGTGCCACGCCCAGCGCGAGGTTTTCGGGTATCCCGTCGAGCGTGATTGCCGCCAGCAACCCGCCACCCGAATCGGATCCCCATTTCTCGTCGATCAGATAATCGGCAATCGCGAAGGCGACGGCACCCACCGCCACGCCCAGCATGGCGTGAACCACGCTGCTCTTGTCGATCGAGGGCTGGATCAGTTCGGTGGTCACCGACAGCAGCAGCGCCCCGCCCGCCAGCGCCACGAGGAAGCCTTCCAGCTTTTCGGGCAACTTGCCGTAAATGCCCCATGCGGCCCCGGCGACCAGCGCGCCCGAGACCACCAGCACCACGGCCAGCAGCATCAGCATTCGATCACATTCACCGCGAGCCCGCCCTGGCTCGTTTCCTTGTACTTGTTGCTCATGTCGAGTCCGGTCTGGCGCATGGTCTCGATCACCTGGTCGAGGCTGACGAGGCTTTCCGCGCCCGTCCGGTGCAGTGCCAGCCGCGCGGCATTGACCGCCTTCACCGCGCCGATGGCATTGCGTTCGATGCAGGGCACCTGCACCAGCCCGCCAACCGGATCGCAGGTGAGGCCGAGATTATGCTCCATCCCGATTTCCGCCGCGCTGGCGATCTGCACCGGCGATGCACCCCATAGCGCCGCGAGACCGCCCGCCGCCATCGAGCAGGCCACGCCCACTTCGCCCTGACAGCCCATTTCCGCGCCCGAGATGCTGGCGCGCTGTTTATAAAGGAGGCCGATCGCGCCCGCCGTCAGCAAAAATGTGCGGCGGCTGTCGCGGCAGGGGCCTTCATCGGCGGTGACGCAGTAGAACCGGATGACGGCCGGGATGATCCCCGCCGCGCCATTGGTCGGCGCGGTGACCACGCGGCCCCCGGCGGCGTTTTCCTCGTTCACCGCCATGGCATAGCAATTGAGCCAGTCGAACAATTGTTCACGCTCGTTCGATTGCGGATTGGCGGACAGCTTGTCCCACAGATCGGGCGCTCGGCGTTCCACCTTCAGCCCGCCGGGCAAGATGCCGCGCTGGCTGAGACCGCGTTCGACGCACTGGTCCATGGCCTGCGCCACGCGGTCGATGCCCGCCATGGTCTTCTCACGCGGGCGGAACGCGTCTTCATTTTCCAGCACCAGATCGGCGATGGTCAGGCCGGTTTCCTCGCAGGCAGCGAGCAGTTCGGCGGCCGAGCCGAAATCATGCGGCACGCTGGTGCCAGTGTTGATCCGGTCCCCTTTGGGCTTGCGCTTGAGCTGGCTTTCGGAAGCGACGAAGCCGCCGCCGGTGGAATAATAGGTGCGTTCGGACAGCTTGGCCCCATCGGCATCGAAGGCCGCCAGCCGCATGCCATTGGGATGCAGATCGGGAATGATATGCCCCGCCAGATCGATCGCGGCGGAAGGATCGAAAGCAATCTCCCGCTTCCCGCCCAGCGCCAGCCGCTTCGTCTCGCGCAATTTCGCCAGCGCCGCAGCCGCTTCGTCGGGATGGGTGCGATCGGGCGCAAAACCCATCAGCCCCAGCATGGTGGCATCCACCGTGCCGTGCCCCACGCCCGTGAGCGCCAGCGACCCCTGCAATTCCACCGCAACGCGCACCACACGGTCGATCTTGCCCGATTTCGCCAGGGCCCGCACGAATGTCCGCGCAATCCGCATCGGCCCCACCGTATGCGAGGAGGAGGGACCGATCCCTATGCGAAAGATATCCAGCACCGAAAGCATGGGCGCGGAGATGCGCCCCAAAGCGGCCGAAATCAACCGGTTTCAGGTGAAACCGGGCCTGCTTTGACCTGTGGGTAAAACGGGGCCGAAATCTTTGGTTTTTTGCCCCCTCGCGCCTATATGATGGGTATGGACGAGAACATTCCCGAGAGCGGCGAAACCGCCCGTAAAAAGAACGCCTACGATTCCGAATCCATCAAGGTCCTCAAGGGCCTCGACGCGGTGCGCAAGCGCCCGGGTATGTATATCGGCGATACCGACGATGGATCGGGCCTCCACCACATGGTGTTCGAGGTGTCGGACAACGCCATCGACGAAGCCCTGGCCGGTCACTGCGACCTGGTGCTGATCGAGCTCAATTCCGATGGCTCCGTCAGCGTGGAAGACAATGGCCGCGGCATTCCCGTGGACATGCACAAGGAAGAAGGGGTCTCGGCGGCAGAGGTCATCATGACCCAGCTGCACGCGGGCGGCAAGTTCGAGAACACCAGCGACGATAATGCCTACAAGGTATCGGGCGGCCTGCACGGCGTGGGCGTTTCGGTCGTCAACGCGCTGTCCGAATGGCTGGAACTCGTCATCTGGCGCGATGGCAAGGAACACTGGATGCGCTTCGAACATGGCGATGCGGTGGAATCCTTACGCGTCGTGGGCGATGCCCCGCCGGTTGCCTCCAACGGGGACGAGAACGGGCTGAAGAAGGGCACGCGCGTCACCTTCAAGGCATCGGAAGATACCTTCAAGAACGTGACCGAGTTCGATTTCGACAAGCTGGAACACCGCTATCGCGAACTGGCCTTCCTCAATTCGGGCGTGCACATCCTGCTGCGCGACAAGCGTCACGAAGAACCGCTGGAGCACGATCTGTTCTATGAAGGCGGCATCGCGGCCTTCGTCAAATATCTGGATCGCAACAAGCAGGCGCTGGTCGCCGAACCAATCTCGGTCAGCGCGGAAAAGGAAGGCATCGGCATCGATGTCGCGCTGGAATGGAACGATTCCTATTACGAGAACGTGCTGTGCTTCACCAACAACATCCCGCAGCGTGACGGCGGTACGCACCTGGCCGCCTTCCGCGCGGCGCTGACGCGCACGCTCAACAATTATGCCACTTCGTCGGGCCTGATGAAGAAGGAAAAGGTTTCGCTTTCGGGCGAGGACATGCGCGAAGGCCTGACCGCCATCGTTTCGGTCAAGCTGCCCGATCCCAAGTTCGGATCGCAGACCAAGGACAAGCTGGTTTCTTCCGAAGTGCGCCAGCCGCTGGAATCGCTCATGGGCGAAAAGATGGGCGAATGGCTGGAAGAAAATCCCAATGACGCCAAGCAGATCATCCAGAAGGTGATCGATGCCGCCGCCGCCCGCGAAGCCGCCCGCCGCGCCCGCGAGATGAGCCGCAAGGGCGCGATGAGCGTGGCCAGCCTGCCAGGCAAACTGTCCGATTGCCGCGAACGCGATGCGACCAAGGCCGAACTCTTCCTGGTCGAGGGTGATTCGGCAGGCGGATCGGCCAAGAACGGGCGTGACAGCCAGTATCAGGCGATCCTGCCGCTGAAGGGCAAGATCCTGAACGTGGAACGCGCGCGTTTCGACCGGATCATTTCATCCAAGGAAGTCGGCACGCTGATCCAGGCGATGGGCACAGGCCTGCGCGATGAATTCAACCTCGACAAGCTGCGGTATCACAAGGTCGTGATCATGACCGACGCCGACGTCGACGGGGCGCATATCCGCACGCTGCTGCTGACCTTCTTCCACCGCCAGATGCCCGAGATCGTGAAGGCCGGGCATCTCTATATCGCGCAGCCGCCGCTCTATAAGGTCACACGCGGCAAGTCGGAGGTCTATCTGAAGGACCAGCCGGCCTTCGATCGCTATCTGATCGATGCGGGCCTGCAGGGCCGCTATCTCGAAACCGCCAATGGCCCGCGTGCCTCGGGCGATCTTGCGGAGCTGGTCCAGCACGCGCTGCGCGTGCGCAACCACATGAACTTCGTGCCGCGCAAATATAAGGCCGACATCGTCGAGGCGATGGCCGTGGCGGGCGCGCTCGATCCCGACAGCTCTGATCGGCAGGCCGCGCTCGACAAGGCGGCAAGCCATCTGCAGATGAACGACCGCGATGCCCAGTGGTCCGCCGAGATCGGCGAAGACGGCCATGTCCGCTTCCGCCGCGTGTGGCGCGGGGTGACCGATGTGCACGAGATCGAGGGCAAGTTCGTCGACAGCGCCGAAGCGCGCAAGCTACACCGCGTCGCGCAAGAAAATGCCGATGTCTACACCTCCCCCGTCCGCCTCGTGCGCGGCACCGAGGAAGAGGCCGAAGACCAGGTCGACAGCGACGATGTCGACGACGCCGACGATAATGCGAACGCCGCACCCGCAGCAGGGGACGATACGCTGATTTTGCCGAGCCAGCTGGTCGACGCTGTGATGGCCGCGGGCCGCAAGGGCCTCAAGGTCAGCCGCTTCAAGGGCCTGGGCGAAATGGATGCCGAGCAGCTTTGGGAAACCACGCTCGACCCCGAAAACCGCGCCCTGCTGCAGGTAAAGGTGGAAGACGCGGATATCACGGACGAAATCTTCACCCGCCTGATGGGCGACGTGGTCGAACCCCGCCGCGAATTCATCCAGGCCAACGCGCTGAACGTGGCGAATCTGGATATTTAAGATCTGTGTGCGTTACTCGAACTAATGACCGCTTCCTCGCGGTCAAAGTTCGAGTAACCGCACGGGGTCCTTAACGTGTGGTTAGTCTTAAATAAGGGCCGCATAGAATTGGACCCGGCCAGGTTCTTGCCCTTTTGTCGCCAGTTCGACTTATTGTCACCGAACCGACTATTCTCCGTCATGCTGGGGTAACTAGCTCGCATCATAGGCCGCCCGACTGATTGAGATCGTCGGAGGGTAATGATGAAACGGATGCTGCTGGCGATGCTGCTGGCTATGGGAGTAGCTATCCCCGCGGGTTCGATGACCGAGGCGCAAGGTTACCTCGCGCCCGAAGACCGGCCGGACCTGGTGCGCGTCCTGCCGCCCCCGCCGGAACCGGGTTCGCCGCGGGCTGCGGCTGATCAGGCGATCTATCGCGCCAGCCGCGAGATGAAGGGTACGCCGCGCTGGGATCTCGCCACAAACGATGTGCGGGGCGGGATGCTCGATCATTTTTCCTGCGCCCTGGGCGCGAAGCTGGAAGAAGACGATGTCCCGGCGCTCAGCCGTTTGCTCGACCGCGCAGGCAATGATCGCCGCGTGGTGGGCGAAGCCAAGCAGCACTACCAGACGGCGCGGCCCTGGCTCGATAACGATCTGCCAATCTGCGAAGCCCGGACGGCGCATCTGGCCGGAAACGGCGATTACCCTTCCGGCCATGCCGCCCACGGGCAACATGTCGCGATGATCCTCGCTGCGCTGGCACCGGACCGCGTCACCCAATTGCTCGCCCGCGGGCGCGAATTCGGGGAAAGCCGCTGGGTCTGCGGATCCCACAGCCAGAGCGCTGCCGAAGCCGGAACGCTGGCGGGCGCCGTCATCTTTGCAGCGGAAATGAATTCCGAAGAATTTCGGCAGGACCTGGAAGTCGCCCGCAAGGAACTCGCCACGGCGCGCTCCACCGCTCCGGCGCCTGACAACTGCACCTAATCCAACAACAGATCACCGCCGCACCCACGCAGGGCGAGCGGGACGAAAACATGTTCGGGAGGGGACACGGGCGGCGCGGGGCGCTGTCCGTCTCACCATGAAGGGATCGTTTACATGAAAAGAAATTCCAGCGTTACGGGACGCAAGACCATTCTCCTCGCCAGCGCGGCAGCCGCGGCGTTTCTGGCCGCACCTGCCGCCGCGCAGACCGGGCAGGAAGACGCCGATCAGACGGCGTCTGAGGAAGCAGCCGACGGGGACGTCATCGTCGTCAGCGGGTACCGCCAGTCGCTCGAGCGCGCGATCGATATCAAGCGCGACACCATCGGCTTTTCCGATTCCATCGTAGCCACCGACATTGCCGACTTCCCCGAACAGAATCTCTCGGAAGCGCTGCAGCGCGTGCCCGGCGTCACGATCGAACGCGACAAGGGCCTGGGAACGCGCGTGAATGTCCGCGGCCTTCCCACCGAATTCACCCATGTCCAGATCAACGATCTCGCCACCGCATCGGGTTCGGGCGGGCGCGATGTCGAATTCGACATCTTCGCTTCCGAACTCGTCCAGACCGTTACCGTCTACAAATCGCCCACTGCGGCTCAGGAGGAAGGCGGAATTGCCGGGATCGTCGATATCCGCACCGCCCGCCCCTTCGATTTTTCGGGCTCGCGCATAGTCGGCTCGGTCGAAGGCGCCTACAATTCCATCTCCGAGGAAATCGACCCGCAGGCCTCGCTGCTCGTCAGTCAGACCTGGGGGCCTTTCGGTGTGTTGCTATCGGCTGCCTACGGCAAGCGGACCAACCGTACCGATTCAAATTCCGGCATCAACTTCCGGCCGATCTCGCGCTGGACCGATCGCGGAAACGCCCAGACGGATCAGGCGATCGAGGTTCTGGAGCGCGACGCGGGCATCATTCTCGACCCGGCAGACGATGACCAGACCAGCCGTGTGGTCTTCCTCGACAAGGTCGGCGACCGCATTTACCTCAACGATCAGGAACGGCTCGGCTTTTCAGGTTCGCTCCAGTACAAGCCCAGTGACGACCTGAGCGTGACCTTCGACGCATTTCTCGGGTCCTACGATTCAACCGAGGACGAATACGACGCCGCAGCCTATTCCGCGTCGAGCAGATCGACACTCGACGTAATCCACGATTACGACGACACCACGCTGGCCGATTACGGCATCGTGGTTTTGCGCGACGTTTCCTACACCGCGACCCAGCACGAGTTCCTGAGCAAGGAGCGCGTCAACGAAACGAATTATCGCCAGTTCGGCGGCGAGCTGAACTGGTCTCCGGGCAATTGGTCGATCGACATGCTGGGCGGCTATTCTGGCGCGGACAAGTCGAGCGATTATGCCAATCTCAAGCATGTGGCCTACGCACCATCGCGCACCCGCTACACCGAGACCGGCGGCGAGACGATACCGAGCGATGACCCGGCATCCTTCGACATGTACAATTCGCCCGCATCCTACCTCTTCGAAGCGTATGAAACGACCTATGAAGAGATCGAGGACGATAAATATGCCGCGCAGATCGACATCGGTCGCAGTTTCGACCGCGGGAGCCTGCTTGGCCTGAGCGCCGTCCACATCGGTGCGCGCTATACGGACAAGACGAAGGAAAGAAACTACGGCGAGGAGAAGATCCAGGGCCCGACGCGCGGCGACAGTTCCTATGTCAACGATCGCACCCTTGCCGATAGCGATCTTGCCGATGTCATCGATATCGTTGGCGGCAAGGACTATCAGGCGCGCGATCTGACGTGGCAGCAGGTTTCCAACGACTATGCGCGCCAGTTCTTCCGGCCGGACGGCTTCCTTTCCCCCTTCGACGATGGGCAATTCTACCGGGTGAAGGAGAAGACCTGGGCTGCCTACGCGATGGCGGATTTCGATTTCGACATCGGCTCGGTACCAGTGCTCATCAATGCGGGCGCACGGTATATCAAGACCGATATCCGGTCTTCCGGCTTCTTCCAGATCCAGAACCCCGATGGCACGACGGGCTATACGGACGAGCCGGTCTCCAGCGACGGCGATTACGATAAGCTACTGCCCGCCGTGAACGCCACCGTCGAATTGACCGATGGCCTGATCCTGCGCGGCGCAGCTTCTCAGACGCTCATCCGGCCTGCTCTTACCGATCTGGCCTACAAGCGCACCGCCAGCTTCAACGATTTCCGGTTCACCGATGGCAATCCCGATCTCCAGCCGACCTATGCCGATCAGTGGGAAGCCGGCGCGGAATATTATTTCGGCTCCGGCGGCCTTCTGGCTGCGTCCTATTTCTGGAAGAATATCGAAGGCGTGGTCCAGAACGAACTGACCGGTGTTGTCCGCGATGTGACCAAATACAATGCCAACGGTACGATCGACGGCGTCTATGATTTCGACGTCTACCAACCCGTGAATGCCGAAGGTTCGTATGATGTCAGCGGTGTGGAACTGGTGGCGGTCCTGCCCTTCGGCATGTTCACCCGCACGCTCGAAGGTTTCGGCGTAAATGCCAATGTGACCTTCCTCGACAGCTCGCTTACCGGGGAATCGGAAATCGATGTACCGACCTCTCCGGTCGGGTTGGCGGACAGCGTCTACAATGTCACCGGCTTTTACGACAATGGTCCGCTGCAGGTGAGGGTGAGCTACAATCGCAAGGGCGCATATGTCGAGCGGATCGAACGCAACATGTATCCCGTCTATCGGGATGCCTATGGCCAGTTCGATTTTTCCGCGAGCTACCAGATGACCCCGAGCCTGCGTGTGGAGCTGCAGGCGATCAACTTCACCGACGAACCGACCACCGGTTACACGATCGATCCATCCTTCCCGACGACTTACGAATTTTCGGGAAGCAGGGTCAGCCTGGGCGTTCGCGCCCAGTTCTGATTTCTATCTAGCAACACCGGCCCGGGCCTATCGTCTTGCGAAAGACGGTACACCCGGGCCGCCTGTTTGGGCGATTGGGCCAAGTTGCCGGTGGTATCGGCCTGCGACTTGCGCCCTGTGGCCGATCTAGGGCTTGGCCAGATGGCGATGCATTTCCGCTACCAATTCGTCGGGTAGAAGTCCGGCGAAGAGATCCTGTACCTTGTTGAGCAGCCCGCTGACCCGCTGCGTATCTCCCTTGAGCAGAGCGTCGTAACCATCGCGGGCGACCTTTTCGGGATCCGCCTTGTTCTTCATCTCGCCAGCTCGCGTATCTTCCATACCGGCACGCTTGAAGAATTGCGTATCGGTGACGCCCGGCATCAGGCAGGAAATAACGACATTGGTGGTTTTGAGCTCGTTGGCCAGGCCGACGCAGAAGTCGTTCACGAACGCCTTGGTGGAATTGTAGACCAACTGATAGGCCCCCGGCATGTCGCCGGCGATGGATCCCGTCATCAGGATCCGCCCTTCGTCCTTCAGAACCATATCACCACCGATCTTGTGAACCAGCGATATGGCGCCCTTCACGTTTGTGTCGATCACATGGGCGATATCGCTCCACTTCTGGACGAGGAAGGCTCCGCCCAGACCGTGGCCGGCATTGGCGATGAGCGTATCGACTTTCCGATCGCCTATGGCCTCCATCACGCTCTCGATGCCCTTTTCGGTGCCCAGATCCGCTTCGAGCGTTTCGACACCGGTCGCCCCGCAATCGTCGCACGCCTTCTTCGCGGCCGAGAGATCGCGATCGGCGACGAGAAGAAGGTCGCAGCCGTCCGCAGCGGCCAGCTTGGCGAGTTCGAAGCCGATACCGCTGGATGCGCCGGTAACCACGCAGAAACCGGCCAGTTTATCGATAGGGTTCTTACTCATGCGATCTTCTCCTTCTCCATTCCAGGTTTGAGGACCACCTTGGTCCAGCTGTCCTGTTCCTCCCGAAAGCACTTGTAGCCATGGGCGGCGTCTTCCAGCGGCAGACGATGTGAGATCAGGAACGTCGTATCGAGCGTGCCGTCCTCGATCTTTTCCAGCAGGTCTTTCGTGTAACGCTGGACGTGGGTCTGGCCGGAACGAACCTGGAGGCCTTTTTCCATCAGGGCACCCAGCGGAAACTTGTCCGTCATGCCCCCATACACGCCGGGTATCGATACCCGTCCGCCCGGCCTCACCGCCAGGATGGCCTGTTTCAACGCGCTTGCCCGGTCGGCCCCGATACCGATCTTCTGCTTTGCGATATCGATCATGTTATCGATCGCAAATCCGTGGGATTCCATGCCCACCGCATCGATCACTGCATCGCAACCGATACCGCCCGACATTTCCATCAGCGCTTCGCGCACATCGGTTTTGCGGAAGTCGATCACCTCCGCCCCCAATTGCTTGGCCAGTTCGAGCCGGTGGGGATAGTGATCGATCGCGATTACCTTGCTCGCCCCCATCACGATGGCCGACTGGATCGCGAAGAGGCCGACGGGCCCGCAGCCCCATACGGCAACGGTATCATCGGGCTGTATTTCGGCATTCTCCGCACCCATCCAGCCGGTTGGCAGAATGTCGGACAGGAACAGGACCTTCTCGTCTTCCAGATGATCGGGAATAACGATTGGCCCGACATCGGAAAACGGAACGCGCACGTACTCCGCCTGACCGCCGGAATAGCCGCCGGTCAGGTGGGAATATCCGAACAGCGCCGCCATCGGATGGCCGTAAAGCGTGGCCGACATGTCCTGCTTTTCGACCGGATTGGAGTTTTCGCAGGCCGAATACTGGCTGATCTGGCAATGGAAACAACCGCCGCAGCTGATCGTAAAGGGGACGACGACGCGCTGGCCTTTCTTCAGGGTGCTGTCCGCGCCGGTTTCCACGACTTCGCCCATGAATTCGTGCCCGAGAACATCGCCTGGAAGCACGCCGGGAATAACACCGTCGTAGAGATGAAGATCGCTACCGCAGATCGCAGTCGAGGTGACCTTGAGTATTGCATCGCGCGGATTGATAATCTCGGGATCATCAACTGTGTCGACGCGAACGTCGTGTGTGCCGTGCCAGGTTAGCGCTCTCATTGCTCTGACTCCTCGAGTTGCCGGATGTTTTGGGCGGCCTCTTTTGTATGCGCAGAGGTTGCGATCTCACCGGTTTCCATCAGCATCTTCAGACGCTTCAGGTCATGGCGCGCCTGCACCCCGGGTTCCTTGCGAAGCAGTTTGGCGATTGCGCGTCCCACCTCGCCTGCGGGCGGGTCGTAAAACATGACGAGCGACACGCGCGTTCCGCGTTCACCCGGAGCATCCGTGAAGGTGACTTCGCCGTTCGTTTCGATGTCGGACCCTTCGACCGAGCGCCAGGCGATCATCTCGTTCTCGACATCCTTCAGGATCTCGGTTTTGATTTCCGCGGTTTGCCCAAGGGGCGCTCCGATCGTCCAGATTA
Source organism: Erythrobacter sp. (assembly GCA_002695185.1). The sequence continues at coordinate 35,340 of NZOF01000195.1, read as the reverse complement.
GCTCATTGTTGCTCTCGCGGATGGATTCCACATTCGGCATGAACTGCGGCAGATTATTGAAATCGCGCCAGAACTTGTACACCTCCGCGCGCGGCTTGCGGATCGTGACCGTTCTGCCGACGATAGGATTGTCAGTCCCGGGCCGCTTGCGCGTATAGAGAGGGGCATCATCGCTGCCGCCTTTATGCCGGTGGGACAGGAAAGCGGCGAATGCGGCACCTCCCGCGGCCAGTGCCAGCCCTGCGACCGATCCAGCGATACCAATATTCTTTCTCGTATCCATGCTCGGGTTCCTTCCGTCAGTCTCGCCTCACGCTGTCTCCGGTAAAAGATGGATCAAACGTCACGAGCGCTTTTCTCAGAGGCATACCCTAACGAACGGCCTTCACCATGAAGGTTCCCGAACCCAACAAAAGTTGGGCCCGAAATCATCGGGAATGTTGAGGCCCCGCACGAATAATGGTGGGAATATTTGGTCCGGGTGATCCTGGAAACTATTCCAAGCGCCGCCATTGCTGCGGTCAGCCACTCTGGTGATTCTCAAAAGTCCGTCCGCCCCAAAAGCCACTTCTTGGAGTGGACTTGCGATTTTCGGCCAATTTTTGTAATTTGGTGCGATGGCTGAGGAAACGCGCGCCCTTCACCACAAACTGCAAAATGCAGAGCAGGAGAAGCTTGCTCTGAAGAGCCTGGTTGAGCGGGCCGCGGACGAGATCGATCATCTGGCCGAAGCCGATTGTTCCAAAGAGGCTATTGAAAACGCCAGAGAGCAGGCAATGCGGTTGAGAAAGGTCGCAAAGACCGACTCTTCTGAATGATCCTTTTTTGAAGCTTCCAACCTATCTTTACATAAATGGTAGCGCGAGATGGCTGACCAGTTCGGGCGCCCCCATTACTAATTAGCCGCCGCATTGTCCTTTGCCCGATAAAAGACTAATTGGCGCGCGTATTTGAGTTAATGGCCATTCAACTCTCAGCGCGCGCTTGCTTGGGCAATCAGGATGAAAAGCCGGCAGTAATGCAGGAACCGGACGAAGGATTACAGGCGGTATTTCTTGCCAATCGTCAGGCCTTGCTGCGCTTTCTCGAAGCGCGCGGGGCCCAGGGCGAGGCGGAGGACGTGCTGCATGAAGTCTGGCTCAAGCTGGAACGTAGCGCGCCGGGGCCGGTGGCATCGCCCATGTCCTATCTCTATCGCATTGCCAACACAGTGATGATCGACCGCTTTCGCTCTGCCCGGCAGGCGCAATTGCGTGATGCGGCGTGGTCGGACGCGAATGGCGCGCCCGAGGGCGGCGTGTCGGACGCCCCCTCGGCAGAACGGCTGGTGGCTGGGCGGCAGATGGCAGAGCAAGTCGATGCCGCGCTGGCACGCCTGCCTGACCGGGCGCGGGACATCTTTCACCGCAGCCGGATCGGGGGCCAGCCGCAGCGCGAAATTGCGCGGGAAATGGGGATCAGCGTCAGCACGGTGGAAAGCGATCTGCGCAAGGTGTACCTCGCGCTCGCCGAGCTCAGGGAGCGCTTCGATGAGGAATGATCGCGAGGACTCCGTCCTAGGGACAGGAGCGATTTTGCATGGCGCATGATTCAACAATACTTGCCGAGGCGGCAGAATGGGCAGTGCGGACGGCGGAACCCGACTTCGAGGAGTGGGACGCCTTCACGGACTGGCTCGAACAGTCGCCCGCGCATAATGCGGCCTATGACCATGTGGTCATGGCGGCGGAAGCGGGCAGGGATGTCCTGCGCGCGGCCCCGGCCAATGACGCCGACGATACTGGCGGTATGGCCAGCGGCGAGCAGCGCAATTACCGCTGGATCGGCGCCGGGCTTGCCGCCTGCGTGGCGCTGCTGTGCGCGCTGTGGCTGTGGCAGCCGGGCGCGGGCGAACGGCTTTACCAGACCGCGCCGGGCGAAACGCAGCTGGTGGAGCTGGCCGATGGCAGCTCGATCCTGCTGGGCGGCGACAGTGTTCTGGCGCTCGAAAACGACAAGACCCGCTATGCGCGGCTCGATAAGGGCCGCGCGCTGTTCCGGATCGAACATGACGACCGCGCGCCCTTCCATCTCGATGTCGGCGCCTCGGAGCTGGTCGATGCCGGCACTATATTCGACGTGGCGATCCGCTCTGCCGAAATCCGCGTGGGCGTGTCGGAAGGCGCGGTGATCTACAATCCCGAGCAGCAGAACCGGCTGGTCAATCCGGGCCAGTTCCTTACCATTGCGCGCGCAGACGGCTCTTACCGCATCGGCCAGTTGCCCGCCGATCAGGTGGGCGAATGGGGCGATGGCCGCCTGACCTTCCGCGACGCGTCGCTGGAAGATGTCGCGACCGAGATTTCGGCTGCAACCGGGCTGGATTACCGGGTGTCGCCCGGCAGCGGCAATCGCCCGGTCTCGGGCAGCGTCCTGCTTGGCCCGCTGGAGGAAGACCCGGCCATGCTCGGCGAATTGCTGGGCATCGAGGTTTCCTCTGAAGGCTCCAGCTGGATACTTCAGGCCGAGTGAACATGCGTAGCGGCCCTGCCTTAGCGTTTGCCATGGTCGCGGCGCTGGCCACGCCAGCCACAGCGCAGGATATGGCCATCGACGCGCCGGCAGGATCGGTGGCGGATGCCGCCATCGCCATTGCCCGGCAGACCGGCACCAGCATCATGGTGCCCGACAAGGCAGTTTCCCGCCGCAAGGCCCCTCGCATCCGCGGGCGCATGACCACCCGCGAAGCGGTGCAGCGCCTTGCCCGCAGCGTAAATGCGCGCGCCGTGCCGCTGAGGGGCGGCGCATGGCGGATCGAACCGGCACCACGCCAGCTCGCCCGCAAACCGGCCCCAAAGGCAAGGTCGAGGTCGGCACGCCAAGCGACAGTCGCCCCGCCACCGCCGCCGATACACATGCCCGAAATCGTGGTGATCGCGAGCAAGCGCGACACGAAGCTTCAGGATCTGCCCGCGCAGGCATCCATCCTCAATGGCGAGGAGCTGGAGCTGGGCGGCGTGGGCGGCACCGAACGCATTACCCAGCGCATCGCGACGGTGGCCTCCACCTATCTTGGCAGCGGTCGCAACAAGCTGTTCATCCGCGGGATTGCCGATTCCAGCTTCACCGGCCCGACGCAGGCGACCGTGGGCCAGTATCTCGGCGATATGCGGCTCAGCTATAACGCGCCCGATCCCGATCTTCGCTTGTCCGATCTCGAACGTGTCGAAGTGCTCGAAGGGCCGCAGGGCACGCTTTATGGCGCAGGATCGCTGGGCGGAATCATCCGCATGGTCCCCAATTCGCCGGACCTCGATTACGCATCCTTGCGCGGCACGCTTGGCGGCGGGCTGACCGAAGGCGGCACGGGCAGCGCAGACACCAGCGTCACCGCGAATATTCCGCTGGTCTCCGACAGGGCCGCCATCAGGGTGGTGGCCGATGCGGCGACCGAGGGCGGATATATCGACAAACCGATGCTCGGCCGGGAAAATGTCAACCGCACCGATATTCTTGCCGGACGGGCGATGGCGCGGGTTGAGCTTGCCCCGCACTGGACCGTGGACGCGATCGGACTTGTGCAGTCGACCCGTGCCGACGACAGCCAGTATACCGCCCGCAACGGCCCGCCCTATGAAAGCATGGCGCAGGTAGAGGAAGGCTTCTCCGCCGACTACCGGCACGCCCAACTCGTCGTCGCCGGGAAGATCGGTACGATCCATATGCGGTCGACCACCGGCATCGTGAGCCAGGATCTTGAAGAGCGGTACGACGCGACCGTGCCCGGTGAGGAAGAGCGGGTTTTCACCCAGCGCAATCATACCGAAATGCTCGCGCATGAAACCCGCCTATGGCGCCCGCTTGAGGATGAAAAGCCGCTGGGCTGGCTGGCTGGGGTTAGCCTGATCGACAATGAGACGCAGCTCAGCCGCTCGGTCGAACATGCGATCCTGCGGTCCGCCACGCCCGGCGTCGTGAACACCGTGACCGAAGCGACCGCCTATGGTGAAGCCTCGTTGCGGCTGCGGCAGGGCCTGATCGCCTCGGTCGGGGCACGCTATACGACGGCGCGGCTTGGCGGCGGGGCGGAAGACGTGCCTGTCGCGCTGATGATCGCGCGCGCGGAAGTCACCGAAAGCAGGACGCAATCAGCCTTCCTACCTTCCGTATCGGTGGTCGCGCACCCCGGCCCGTCGACCACGCTTTATGCCCGCTATCAGGAAGGCTTTCGCCCCGGCGGGCTGGCCATCGAGAAGGAATTCGTCCGTCGGTTCGAACAGGATCACGCTCGCGCGATCGAATTCGGCCTGCGCAAGGGGCGGCCGGGTCGCGATCCCTTCGATCTGGCGGTGAACCTGTCCTACACGCGCTGGCAGGACATCCAGGCCGATTTCATCGACGACTTCGGCTTGCCCAGCACTGCCAATATCGGCGATGGCCGGGTGTGGAGCATCAGCGCCACTGGCGGCGCGCGCCTTGCGCCGGGCCTGCGGATCACCGGCGGGCTGACAGTGAATGAAAGCCATATCGACGAACCGCAAGTGCTGGCCGCGTCTAATGTCAGCCATGTGCCGAACATTGCGCGCGTTTCGGGCCGGGCCGGGATCGATTATTCACGCCCCGTCGGCCGCAATCTCGATCTCGATGCGCGGCTGTGGGCCAGCTATATCGGCAAGTCCCGGCTCGGCATGGGGCCCGAACTGGGCGATCTGCAGGGCGATTATCTCGATAGCGGTGCCACGGTGCGGGTGGGCAATTCGCGCGTGGGCGCGACGCTGTCGGTCACCAATCTGGCCGATACCGTCGGCAACCGTTTTGCCTTGGGCACGCCCTTTGCCGTCATGCGCGAACAGGTGACGCCGCTGCGGCCCCGCTCGGTCCGTCTGGGTGTCGATTTTTCGTTCTAACCGGCGGCAATAAAAAAACACGCATTTGGTCCAAGGTATCGCGCGACCGTCTCCGTCCTCCCACTGACACAGACGGAGGACTTCATGTATCGTACCCTTCTTGCCGGCAGCGCGCTTGTCGCTCTGGCTACCCCGCTTGCCGCCCAGACCGTCGTCGAGGCGAAGCGGACGCAGCCGATCCGCACTTCGGAGCTGAAGAACGGCGCGGGCGATTCAGTGAAGGTCACCAAGGACGGGTCGATCGAACTGACGTCCGGTTCGGCCATCACCGTGGATTCCGATCATACTGCCACCAATGAAGGCAAGCTGATCGTCAGCAATGCCGACGGCGCGAGCGGCATCGAAGTTACTGGCGACCGGCAGGGAAATATCGTTAATTCCGGCACCATCACCGTCGATGAAACCTACACTGCGACAGATGCCGACAAGGATGGCGATATCGACGGCCCCTTTGCCGTGGGTACGGACCGCGCGGGCATTAGGGTGCGCGGCAATCTGACCGGCGATATCCGCCACTCGGGCACGATCACAGTCGAAGGCAACCAGTCGGCAGGCATTTCGGTGGCCGGAACGCTGGACGGCGACTTCGTGCATGACGGCAAGACCGGCGTACTGGGAGATGGCAGCACGGGCGTGCTGGTCCATGACGTCACCGGCGATGTACGGCTGGCTGGCACGGTCACTGCGGTCGGCGAGGGCGCAACGGCGGCGCATTTCGCCGGCGATATCGACGGCGCTCTCGTGGTGCAGGGCGAAATCGGCAGCACCGGTTACCGTTACACCGCCGCGCCCAGCGATGCGTCCAAGCTGGATGCGGACGATCTGCTGCAGGGCGGCAGCGCCGTGGTGGTGGAAGGCGATGTGGCCAAGGGCATCATCTTCGCCGTCGCGCCGAAGGACGCCGACAAGGACAATGCCGACGAAGACAAGGACGGGATCGAGGATGCCAAGGAAGGCAATGCCAAGATCGTATCCTATGGCGCGGCGCCTGCCGTAGTCATCGGGGCCGCCGATCGCGACATCGCGGTAGGCCCGGTGGCAGCGACCGGCACGGGCTTCGGCCTGATCGTGGACGGCGCGATAGCGGGTCAGGGCGTTTACGCCGGGATCGACGGCAATGGCATGGTCATCGGCGGCCGCGGCGGCGCGGTTTCTATCGCCAATGGCATGGGCGTTACCGGCAGCATTGCGGCGACATCGAAGGATGCAGATGCCACTGCCCTGCGGTTCGGCGCAGACGCTTCGACCGGCGAATTGCGCAATGCGGGCAGCATCACTGCCATGGGCGGTAAAGCCAGCGGCGCCGAAACGACGGCAATCGCAATCGACAGCGGCGCGGATCTCCCCCTCATCCGCAACAGCGGCACCATCAAGGCGACTGCGGGCGGCAAGGATGGCACGGCCATTGCAATCATCGACCGCAGCGGCACGCTGACCTCGATCGAGAACAGCGGCCAGATCGTGTCCAGCGGGCCCGAAGCCGGGTCCGGTCGCAAGATCGCGATCGATCTGACCAGCGTCACCTCGGGCGCAGCCGTCTCGCAGACGGCGGTGGGCTCCGGCGTGACCGCACCGCTCATCGATGGCGATATCCGCTTCGGCAGCGGTGACGATGCGCTGAAGATTGCCGATGGCAAGGTTACGGGCGACGTGACTTTCGGCACCGGCACCGACCAGCTCACGCTTTCGGGTGATGGCCAGTATTCGGGCAAGGTCAACCAAGTCGATGCAATCGCACTTTCGAACACCTCCTCCTTTGCCGGCCAAGCCGATTTCGGCGGCGTGGCAGGATCACTGACGCTTTCGGACAAATCGGTATTCAGCGGCACTTTGCTGCAGGGCCAGAATGTTGCCGTGGCAGTCAATGGCGGCACGCTGGACCTCGCTTCACCGACGTCGATCGCCTCGCTCGATGTGGGCGCTTCGGGCACCATCGTCGCCACGCTAAGCAAGGATGCGAGCGCAGGCAGCGCACTGACCGTGGGCGGCAATGCCAGCTTCGCCGATGGCGCCAAGCTCAAGCTGCGCCTCACCGATATCGACGAGGCCGAAGGCACCTACACCGTCATCCGTGCGGGCAGCCTGACCGGCGCAGGCGATCTCGACACCGACAGCACGTTGGTCCCCTTCATCTTCAAGGCCGCGCTGGCCGTCGATCAGGCGGCGGGCGAAGTGAATGTCGACATCGCGCGCAAGGACACCAAGGATCTCGGTCTCAACCGCGCCGAAGCCGGCACTTATGACGCGCTGTACCAGGCGCTGTCCGACGATGATGACATCGCGGGCGTGTTCCTCGGCATTACCGATGCGAACCTCTTTGCGGCCACGGTGGCGCAGACCCTGCCCGACCACGCGGGCGGCGCCTTCGAAGGCATCAGCCTCGGCATGCGGACTTTCGCACGCTCGCTGGCGGCCCCGAGCGGGCCGATCGAACAGACCGGCAAGCTGCGGGTAATCCTCGATGCCGCCGGGTGGGATTCCACCAAGGGCAAGGACCAGTCGGCGACTTACGATCTCGACGGGCTCGGCTTTTCGGGCGGTCTGGAAATGGCCACCGGCCTCGGCAAGATCGGCGCGACCGCCAGCTGGCTGTGGAACGAACACGAAACCGGAGTCGAGAATTCGATCATCTCGAACACCTATGAAGCGGCGCTGTTCTGGCGCGGTAACTGGGGCGCATTCTCTGCCTTCGCGCGCGGTTCCTACGGCTTCAGCGACTTCGAAGGATCGCGGTACTTCGTCGGCATGAATGGCGAAGAGAAGATCGAACGCCGGATCGAGCGCGATTGGGCCGGCAACACCACCTCCTTCATTGCGGGCGGCTCGATGGAAGGCGGCTGGCAGTATTTCTTCATCCGGCCATCGGTCACTGTCGATTACGTGCGGCTAAGCGAAGACGGCTATGAAGAAACCGGCGGCGGCAAGGCGCTGGACCTGGTGATCGAGGATCGCACCAGCGACGAGCTCGGCCTCAACCTCGCCACCGCAGTCGGTTTCGACCTGCTGGGCATGAGCAGCGGCGACGGCACGTGGTTCCGCATGGAAGCCGAAGGCGGATGGCGCGAAATCCTCGACGGCGCGCTCGGCACGACCACTGCACGCTTTGGCGAGGGCGAATCCTTCACCCTGCTGCCCGACGAACGCGAAAGCGGGTGGTTTGCCCGCCTGCGCGGCCAGGGCGGCGATGAATATTACACGGTGACCGGCGAACTGTCGGCCGAACAGCGCAACGACAAGGTCGGTTATGCGCTGCGCACCGTAATCAACTTCGCTTTGTAAGAAGCGTCGCGAACGGGTCCGGCGAATTCGATCTCCCTGCCCCAACCCCAACGGGTTTGTCGGACTCCAGACCCGGGCGCCTCACGGCGTCCGGGTCGCCTTTTTTCGGGCTAGCGGAAAATCCCTGCCGCCAATCAGTCGATCTGCGGCGCGCCCAGCCTGGGATTGAGCGTGGAGATATGGTTCAGCCAGCTCTTGGGCTGGCGCAGCAGCTTCTTGGGGTAATCGACTTTCAGCCCCATGATCCGCCCGATCTCACCCACGAAATGGATGCAGTTGCGGGTGTCGAGATCGTAATATTTGCCTGGTGCGTTGCGCCAGTCTTCGACCAGCTGCCGCACCTGGCGATACTGCGCATCGGTCATCGTAAGGGTGAAATGGCGATTGGTCTTGGTCAGCCATTTCTCCTTCTCGGTCATCACGATATGTTCGACCGGCCCGGCCAGAACGGCTGGCCCCGCGCGTTTGGCGGAAAAGCCGAAATTCTCTTTCACCTGCGTGCCGTCATCCAGCGTCCCTTCCATCGACACGAATGTGTGCGGATAGCGACCCGCGAAGATCGATCCGTTGAAGGAATGGAAGGTGATGTCGACTGCCGCCGCCGCCATGGATGCCCATGCGAAAGCGAACAGTACGGCGAGATGTCTGATGATGCGAACCATGGCGCGCCTTTTACACTGGCGCGCCATGAATTCGCAATGAGTGGCCTCAGCCGCTGGCCAGCAGCGTGGCGTTGCCGCCTGCTGCAGTGGTGTCGATGCAGACCACGCGCTCGGTCGCGAAACGCTGGACATAGTGCGGTCCGCCTGCCTTCGGGCCAGTACCCGACAGGCCCTCGCCGCCGAATGGCTGGCTTTCCACGACCGCGCCGATCTGGTTGCGATTGACGTAGAAATTGCCGACCTTCGCCCGCGATTCGATATAGGCCCGCATGTCGTCGTTGCGGCTGTGCAGGCCAAGCGTCAGGCCGTAACCGGTCGCGTTGATGTCATCCATGACCTTGCCGATTTCGGACGCCTTGTACTTCACGACATGGAGGATCGGTCCGAAATTCTCGCGCTTCAGGTCGAGGATCGAGCTGATCTCGATGATCGTCGGCGCAACATAGCAACCCGCCCCGGCACCGCGATGCAGACGGCGGCGCCATACCTGCGAACCGCCGGTCTGGCGGCGAGCGATATGGCGTTCCAGCGCCGCCTTGGCATCTGGATCGATAACCGGGCCGACATCGGTGGCGAGATTTTCCGGATTGCCGATCGTCAGCGCCTTGAAGGCGCCGCGGATCATGGCCATCATTTCGTCATAGACGTCTTCCTGGATGTGGAGGACGCGCAGGGCCGAACAGCGCTGACCGGCACTCTGGAATGCACTGGCGACAACATCGCGCGTAACCTGTTCGGGCAGCGCGGTCGAATCAACGATCATCGAGTTCTGGCCACCCGTTTCGGCGATCAGCGTGGCGATCGGCCCGTCGCGCGAAGCAAGGCTACGGTTGATGGCCTGCGCGGTCTGCGTCGAACCCGTGAAGGACACACCAGCGATTCGCGGATCGGAAGTAATGAACTCGCCCACATCGCCGGCGCCCGGCAATAGCTGGAACACTTCTTCGGGAATGCCCGCCTGATGGCACAACTCGACGGCAAGAGCAGCGACCAGCGGAGTCTGTTCTGCAGGCTTGGCGACCACGGTATTGCCTGCGGCCATTGCGGCAGCAGGGGTGCCGATGAAAATCGCCAGCGGGAAGTTCCACGGCGAAATGCAGGCAAACACACCACGGCCGTTGAGCGTGAGGCGGTTTTCTTCTCCGGTCGGCCCGGGCAGCGCAATCGGCCGGTCGAACAGCCGCCGCGCCTCGGTGGCATAATAACGTAGGAAGTCCACGGCTTCGCGCAGTTCCAGCACGGCATCCTGCAAGGTCTTACCCGCTTCACGCTGGCAGAGCGAAAGGAACTCGTCCGTATGTTCTTCGAACAGATCGGCGGCAGCTTCGAGCAAAGTCGCCCGCTTGTCACCGCCCAGCGCATTCCAGCCCGGTTGGATCGCCTGTGCCCGCGTGATGGCTTCCTCGACTTCGAAATCGAGCGCATCGCGGCGCGTGCCGACCTGTGCCGACAGATCGTGCGGTTTGTTGATCGGTGCCACTTCACCGTCGGCACCGGACATGAAGGTCGGCTCGGCACGCCACTGCTTGGAATCGAGCTTCTCCAGCCGCTCCATCAATGGTTCGCGCACCAGCGGATCGCTGAGGTCGATCCCGGCCGAATTGCGGCGGTTCGGGAAGATGTCGGCAGGAAGCGGGATCGCCGGATTGCGGTAAGGCTTGAGCGCCTTCATGTCGGCAATCGGGCAGGTGGTCAGCTCTTCCACCGGGACATCCGCATCGGCCATACGGTTGACGAAGCTCGAGTTCGCACCGTTTTCCAGCAGGCGGCGCACCAGATAGGCCAGCAGGTCCTTATGCGTGCCGGTCGGCGCATAGATGCGCACATTGGTCCGCGCATTGCCTTCGATCTGGGCCAGAGTTCCGTAAATATCCTCGCCCATGCCGTGCAGGCGCTGGAACTCGAATTCCTTGCTGCCCGCAACCGCCTTGATCGCACCAATCGTATAGGCGTTGTGCGTGGCGAAAGCGGGATAGATCACATCGTCGCAGGCCAGCAGCTTTTCCGCGCAGGCCAGATAGCTGACATCGGTGCCCAGCTTGCGGGTAAAGACGGGGAAATCGTCGAACCCGCCCACCTGGCTAAGCTTGATTTCCGTGTCCCAGTAAGCGCCCTTGACCAGCCGCACGAAGAACTTGCGGTCATATTTGCGAGCCAGGCGAGCGGTCCACTCGCACATCGGTACGCCGCGCTTCTGATAGGCCTGGATGGCAAGGCCGAAGCCTTCCCACTGGCTGCCATCGGGGCGGGTAAACAGGCTGTCGTCGCGCGCCAAAGCCTCGATGATATCCATCGAAAGTTCGAGCCGGTCGGCTTCTTCGGCATCAATGGTGAAATGGATGTTCGCATCGCGCGCCTTGGTCATCAAATGGCGGACGATGGGTAGCAGATCGCCCACGGCGAGATCTGCGTGAAGGAAAGAATAGCGCGGATGCAGGGCCGAAAGCTTGACCGAAATCCCGGGGCTGGTCGAAACCTTGCCCGTGCCTTCCCGCGCCAGCCGATCGATCGCGCGCTCATATGCCGCCGCGTAACGATCCGCATCTTCATAGGTCATCGCTGCTTCGCCCAGCATGTCGATGCTGTGCGTCAGCCCGCGCGCACGTTCCGGCGAAGCGCGTTTCATCGCTTCTTCGATCGTGCGGCCATAGACGAACTGCCCGCCAAGGATACGCATGGCCTGCAATGTCGCCTTGCGGATAACCGGTTCGCCGAGGCGATTGACCGCACGCTTGAGCGTGGAGCCCATGCCTTTGCGCGCTTCTTCGGGACGCTCAAGCACTTCGCCCGTCAGCATCAGTGAGAAGGTGGCGGCATTGACGAAGGTCGACGAACTTTCGCCTACATGATCGGACCAGTCGATGTCCCCGATCTTGTCCCGGATCAGCGCATCGGCAGTCGCCGCATCGGGCACCCGCAACAGTGCTTCGGCAAGGCACATCAGCGCCACGCCTTCTTCGGTGGCCAGCCCGTACTGGTGCAGGAACGCGTCGATCCCGCTCGCCTTGCGGCTGCGTGCGCCTTCGATCAGACGCCCGGCAAGCTCTGCTGCTTCGGCGTGTTTCGCCGCAGATGACGATGCCTGTTCCATCCGTCGGGCGACGCAAGCGTTTTCTTCCTCACGGTAGGCTTCGCGCACGGCCTGGCGAGAGATCGGGGAAAGACGGACAGGATCATTCAAAGCCATACGACTCCGGGGGAAACAGGGTTTACGGATGCTGGCCACTTGGACCTCATGCATGCCGCTTTCAAGCTCTGTGACGGTTGGCCCCGATGTCAGTTCCGTGTGGCGAACCAGCTGGCGAGCGCATCCTGTGCATCCTGTGCAAGATGCAGGCCCAGCTTGCTGCGGCGCCACAGCACGTCTTGCGGACATTGAGCAAACTCGTGGGCGATGAGGTATTCGACCTCCCTCTGGTAGAGGTCGCCGCCGAAGTGTAGGCCCAGATCACCTAGCGACCGTGCATTTCCGAGCAATATGTCGACCCTCGTGCCATAGGCGCGCGCCAGTCTCAGCAACATCTCGGGCGGCAGCCACGCATACCGTTCGCCGGCGTTCCACAGGAAGCGCGCGAAGTCCGCATCCTCAATGTCGCCGCCAGGTAGCGGTGCCGTGCCAGTCCATCGCCGCTCCGGAACCTCGATATATTTGGCCAACTTGGCGAGAGCATGCTCTGCGAGCTTGCGATAGGTGGTAATCTTGCCGCCATAGACAGAAAGGATCGGCGCACCTCCGTCCGCCTCGATCTCGAACACGTAATCGCGCGTGACGGTCGAATTGCTGGCCGCCTTGTCCTCGTAAAGCGGCCGGACACCGGCATAGGAGTGCACGATGTCTTCCTCGGTCACTCCGCTTCTGAAATAGCGGGTTACGGCCTCACGCAGGTAGGCCCGCTCTTCCGCACTGATACGGACCTCGTCGAGATCGCCCTCGTAGAGCAGATCGGTCGTGCCGATCAGCGTGTATTCGCGTTCGTAGGGAATGGCGAAGACGATACGGCCATCGTCCTGCTGGAAAATATAGGCGTGATCGCCGGGATAGGCCCTGGGCACGATGATGTGACTTCCCTTGACCAACCGCAGATGGGCGGGCGTACCCTGGCCAAGCGCCGATTTGGCTACACGGTCCACCCATGGCCCGGCAGCATTGATCACCGCTCGAGCCGCCAGTTCGCTCTCTCCATCGTCGCTCCGCAGCGTAGCCAGCCAATGGTCGGCATGGCGCACAAGGCCAACACATTCGGTACGGGTATGGATCTGCGCACCCTGCGCCTGCGCGTCCATCGCGCTAAGGACCACTAGCCTGCTGTCTTCCACCCAGCAATCGGAATATTCGAAGCCAGTCTTGAGGCGGTCCTGCAGTATCGAGCGATGCGGCGCGATGCCAAGGTCGACCTTGCGCGAACCGGGCAAAGTCTTGCGCCCGCCGAGCCGGTCATAAAGCGCCAGCCCGACGCGGAGCATCCATTTCGGGCGCATGCTCGCCTCGTGCGGCAGGACGAAACGCAGCGGCCAGATTATATGCGGCGCATTTGCCAGAAGCACCTCACGCTCGCGCAGGGATTCGGCGACCAGGCGGAATTCGTACTGTTCGAGATAGCGCAGACCACCATGCACCAGCTTGGTGCTGGCAGAGGACGTATGCGATGCAAGATCGTCCTTCTCCACCAGCGCGACCTTCAACCCCCGGCCAGCCGCATCGCGGGCGATCCCGACGCCGTTGATCCCGCCCCCGATGACCAGAAGATCGACCGTTGCTGTCATCCTTCGCGCAGCAACCGGCCGGCTACTGCGTCCAGCTTGGCCAGCAGGGTGCGATCCTGCTTTTCGGGCGCGGTAATTACGCTGTTATCGAGTGCGCGATCTATCGGCGAAGGCGTACGCTTGCTGGGCAGGCTCTTGCAGAATTGCTCTACCGTGGCGACCGCGAGCTCAGCGTTCTTTCCCATCTGTTCGATGATAACGCCGACATCGACGGCTGCTTCTTCATCGCGCCAGCTGTCCCAATCTGTAACCATTGCGAGCATGGCGTAGGGAAGCTCCGCCTCGCGGGCGAGCTTGGCTTCAGGCATGCCGGTCATGCCGATCACCTCGGCGCCCCAGTGACGATAGAGGCGGCTTTCAGCGCGAGTAGAGAACTGCGGCCCTTCCATCGCCAGGTAGGTGGCACCCGAAGTGACTTCGCCGCCTGCCTGTTCCACAGCCTTTACGGCGTATTTGGAGAGGCGCTCGCACACGGGATCGCCCATCGACACATGCGCCACGAAGCCGCTGCCGAAGAAGCTGGAGGGGCGGCCCTTGGTATTATCGATGAATTGGTCAACGCAGACGAACCGCCCGGGGGGCAAATCCTCGGACAGCGAGCCTACCGCACTGATGGCCAAGATATCGGTGCATCCAGCACGCTTCAGCGCATCGATATTGGCGCGCGCATCGACTTCTCCCGGAATGATCGGATGCCCCCTTCCATGGCGCGGGAGAAACCGCACCCGGACATGCCCAATCTTGCCGCACAGAATCTTGTCCGAAGGCTTGCCCCAGGGCGAGGACACTTCAATCCACTGACGATCTTCCAGGGCCTCCATCGCATAGAGTCCGGAGCCTCCGATAATACCGATCGTCCATTCGCTCATATTCAAATCCTTTTCAGCGCCGCGCCACCTGCTTCCTGCAGTCGCCGACCTATATGCATTATCGGTTAACGCGATCCGGAGCGTTGGCGAAGGGGCAAAGGCAAGTAAAGTTCGAGGGTTCGCAAACCTATTCATGCTGCGATGCGGCATGTCTGGTTGACACAGACGGCACTTTCGCGCGCTTTCCTCGTATAGAAAGCGTCAATTAGCAATCATCTCCGGGGGAAACCACTGTGTCAGGCCTGAAACCGCTCACCTTCGCAACTCTCACGCATCGCTTGCGGGACTTGCACCAGCGGACCCAGGAAACCCCGTTGTTCAATCCGGTTTTCCAGTTGGCGCATGACCTGTCTCGCGAACTGGAATCGGGCGAGCTTTCGTTGGATGATTTCTCCACGCTAATCGCAGAACTCGAAACACGCTCGCTGGAAGCGCGGGCGGACAGGATGTGCGATCTGGTTACCCCGCAGAATACTGCCAAGCGTATGACCGGGTTCTGTAGCGATACAACTGGTTTCGAAGCTTTCCGCGAGCGATGGTCACACCCGCAACTGCATGTCGTCTTTACCGCCCATCCCACCTTCCTGCTGACGCCAGCTCAAACCGATGTCGTTGCCGAAGCCGCGAGCGGGGGCGACGCCGTGGCACCGGTCGAGGCCGAACGCCCGGAAATTACCCTGCGTTACGAACATTCGCGCGCAATGGCAGCTATGGCCAATGCTCAGGATGCACGCGACGCAATCAACACGAGCCTGTTCGAATGTGCAGCCAGTGAATGGCCCGACCAATGGCGCGCCCTTGAACCGCTACCGTTCCGCTTCGCCAGCTGGGTAGGCTATGACATGGACGGGCGGACCGACATCACGTGGTATACTTCGATTTCCTTCCGCCTCGCCGAAAAGGCACAGCGACTGGAGCGCTATGCCGACCAATTGGCGCAGATCGATTCCGATCATTCACTGGTCGAAACGCTCCGCAAGGCACAGACACGCACCAAGCTGAGCGCCGACGAATTCGCAGGCGACCTTTCTGATCGCGCCGATCTCTCTGCCGCTGCCAACCGGCTTACCGAGGGCGGAGACGACAAGCTGCTTAGCCTCGCCCCGATCATCAGGCAGCTGGAAGAAGAAGCGCTATCCGCCGAGCAGGACGAAGCAATCGCGTTGAAGGGCCTCGCTGCTGCCATGCGAGCTGACGGACTGGGCATGGGCCTGATCCACTTCCGGGTGAATGCGAAGCAGCTTCACAACGCCATCCGCTCGCGCATCGACGGCGGGGCGGATCTCGATCTCGGCAGCCAGGGCGCCATTGGCGCGTTGCGCGATTTGGTGAAGAACGCCGATCCACTCTCGGCCAATTTCGCCTCGCTGGCCGTCGAAAGCAGCACCGCTGTCCGCCAGTTCCTGGCTATGGCACAGATACTGAAACATATCGATGCGGACGCACCGATCCGCATGCTGGTGGCCGAATGCGAACAGCCAGCAACGGTGCTTGCTGCATTGTATTTTGCAAAGCTCTTCGGCATCGAAGACAAGGTGGACGTCTCGCCCCTGTTCGAGACCGAGACCGCGTTGGAACATGGCGGTCGCTTCCTCGACGCCCTGCTCGCCGAAGAGGCGTTTCAGGATTACGCGCGCAAGCGTGGTCGCATTGCAATCCAGACAGGCTTTTCCGATGCGGGTCGGTTCGTCGGACAGATTCCCGCCAGCTTGGCCATCGAACGGCTTCAGGGTCGCCTGTCGGATGCGATGGCGGCCAATGACTTGACCGATGTCGCCGCGCTCGTCTTCAATACCCATGGTGAAGGCATGGGCCGCGGCGCCCATCCGGCAAGCTTCAAGGATCGGCTGGAATGGCCGATGAGCCCTTGGGCACGGCGTCGTTTCGCACGCGCCGGAATTCGGCTCGAACCCGAGGCTAGTTTTCAGGGCGGTGACGGTTATCTGTTCTTCTCGACCCCCGAATTGGCACGCGCGACGCTTTCGACCATTGCCGAACTCGCCCCCGCCGACACGGATCCGGAAGCTCCCGTCGATCCGCTCTACCGGCGCACCGACCTGTCGCTCGATTTCTATCGGGCGGTAAAAGACCACCAGCAGGATCACCTCGCCAGCCGTACATACAGCCGGGCCGTAACCGCCTTCGGTCTCGGTTTGCTGAATTCGACCGGCAGCCGTGTGTCGCGCCGCCAGTCCGATCTGTCAGCCGATCGCGAGATGAGCCTTCGCCAGATCCGGGCGATCCCGCACAACGCAATTCTTCAGCAGCTGGGCTATCCGGTGAACATCATCGCCGGCATCGGCAGCGCGGCTGAAGGCAATTACGAAGATATCGCCGAACTCTTGAGGGAATCACCGCGCGGTCGCCAGATCATGCGCTTGGTTCGGGCATCGAATGCGCTTGCCAGCATTAAAACGGTCGCGGCCTATGGCGAGCTGTTCAATTCGGCATATTGGGCGAGCCGCCCTTATCGCGGCACCGAAGACCATCTGGCGAACGCCTGTGAAAGCCTCGCCGAGTATCTGATCCAGGATGATCGCAATGGTGTCTTCCGCCGCCTTGCGTCGCGACTTCGGGTCGACGCGCTCAAGCTGCACCGCCTGTTCGATCTGGTACCGGATGAGGTTCCGCATCCTGAACGCGAGCAGGTTCGCCGCACGATCGGCGTACTTCAATCACTCCGGCTTGCCTTGCTTCAGCACATGTTCCTCAAGGCGGTATCGGTTCCGGCCTTCAGCCGCGCAAACGACATCAGCCGGCGCGACGTGCTGGAAATGGTCTTCACACTCCGCGTGGATGAAGCTTTGGCCCAGATGCGCCGCGCCTTTCCGGCAAGCTATCCGGAAACGGGCGATTTCGCGATGGAAGAAGGTGCACAATACCCCCGTCAGGGCGGCGAAGGTTACGATGCCATTCGGCGCGACTTCATCGATCCGATCGAAGATGCGCACACGCTCAGCCTGAGGATTTCGACCGCAATCGCCAACCTGTTCGGCGCACACGGATAAGCGCGGTCAGCGCCCCACGGTAATGGAGGCGATGATGCCGCCGGCGCTCCGGTCGCCAGCTATGCGTTCGCGGGCCTGAATGTCGAATTCGATGAAGCCCCTCCAGGCGGTAGTATCGGTCTCGTCGAACCAGTAGCGAAGAGCCAGTCCCCCACCGGCGCCGAGCGAGCCTTCCTCGACCCTGCCTGTGTCGAGACCTGCGCGCACGAAGCCGTAAGGGGTTAGGATCGTCGACCTGTTACCGAGGGCGAAAGCGCGCCCATAGCGCCCCTCGGCAATGCCGTAGGTCACGTCATTGTCGAACAGGTAGGATATATCCCCGTAGAACTGGGAATAGCTCCAGTCGCTCGTCCCGAATTCCGGTTCGATCCCCTCGCCCCCGGAAATTGCGGCGCGCACCGACCAATCGTCGATACCGTCGCGATCCAAACCGATGAGGCGACTGCCTTCGACATTAAGATTGAGCGCAGAAAACGGCTTGTAACGAACGCCAACCCAACCCTGCGTGGCATCATCGGCAAATGCGTCATCGTCGAGAAATTCGGAATGATAGACGCGGCCGAAGACACTGAAAGGCCGTCCGTTCCGCCACCCCCCTATGCGCCGCGAAATCTCCGCGCCGACCTGAATCGCCCGCTGATCGTCCTGGGGAAGCGCACCGAGCGTGTTGGACCGACCCGACGTGCTGTAGCTGACCTGGCCAATAAACGACCAATCGCGAGTGAGTTCGCGCACTTCACGACGGATGGCCTCGCGCTCTTCATCGGACAGCCGTTCTGTTTCGGTCTCGTCGAGGACAAGGCCTCTTTCGAAGAAACGAACCGCGCGCTTGTCCAGCCCCCGACGCTTGGCACTGTAGGCTGCGTCCAAGGCGGTCTGACGGGTAAATCCCTGATAAACTGATTCATCGTCCAGCAGCTGCTGGGCCGCCGCGTCATCCTTGGCGGCGATCGCGACCATTGCCCAGTCGAGCGTGTCTACTGCGGTGAGCGAGGGTTCAGCCAAAGCAGCAGCGATAATGGTGCGCGCTTCGGCATGCTGGCCAGCGTTCACCAGTTGGAGTGCTTGAGCGCGCATGTAATAGCTTCGCGCATCGATATCGGATGCGAACTGGGAAGCGCGGGCGAAAGCCTGAGCCGCATTTGCATGATCGCCAACTTTCGCTCTCGCTTCAGCCAGAAGCGCCCATAAGACCGGGTTCTGGCCATCGGTTTCAAGCGCATCTTCCGCTCCACTTTCCGCTTGCTGGAAACGCCCAGCGTCATAATCGGCAAACGGCCCATCATTCTGGCCGTAAACCGGCGTGGACAAGATGCAGACTAGGGCTGCAAGGGTATAGGCATTACGCACTAACTAGATCCTTCTGCATTTCTTCCCTGCGCTTTTCGATTATCCCAGCGCGTGCCGCCATCGCGTCATTCAGGACTTCTTGCGATATAACGCCCTTCGCGAGCAGGTACTGTGCGATTGTGCCGTCGCGCGCAATGTCGTAATCCTGCAAGGCAGTTCTCAACCTTCGCTTCGACAGCAGCTTCTGCTCGATCAACCACTCATGAATTCTCGGCACCGGCGGTATCGGAACAGTCCATTTAGGCTGATCCAGCAGGGTAGACATAATATCGCGGAGTGTACTCTCCCTCACGATATACTGGCGGAACGGCCGGCCAAGGCGAGATCGCATCCATTCTTTTTCGACCGATGGGAGGGGCTTGGTTACGGCAAGCATCACATCCCCGCCCTTCAGAGTTCCGAATGGCAGGACATTATATCTCGCCATGATTTCCTCGTTGAATAGGTGAAGGTTCTCTTCGACCATTTCAATGTTCAGTTCCGCACGTGGAAGCCGGCTCTGCGTGGCAATCGCCTCGGCCAGCATTTCTTCGTCGATCGCGCCATCGAGGATCAGCAGATCTCCGATCAATCCCCCCTTGAGTTTCTGCTCACGAAGCGCTTTTTCAAGTGCTGGCGGAGATACTGCCTCCCACGAAAGCAGGATTTCTCCGACGCGGCGACGATCTTCATCCAGCCATTCGTCGGAAGGGAAGCGATGCATGGTCTTGTCCCAGGCGATCGAGTTCCCTGTCACCCTGCTGGTCAGAAATATTCGGATTGCCCGTATCGATGCTGCGAAGTTGATGAAACTCAACACGAAGACGCGGGGAATGGACATGAATGCATGGCCCCACCCGTATATCCTCTCCACGAAGAATATGCGCTGACCGAGCCTTGCTGCTAATGCGGCAAGATTGAACCACAGAAGCAGTGTTTCGAGCCAGTGTCCGGAGAACAGGGTTATCGGTGCGCTTCCTGTCAAATATGCATGAAGGTTCAGCCCGAGATAGGCGAGCACCAATAAATAGGCCGTGATCGTCAAGGTAGGAGTGACGAGAGCCTTGCGATCCCGGAAGAGGAAATAGTTCGACGCGAGCGAGCGGTTCCAGCCGAGTTGCAACCAACCTTGGATCGTGATTCCGAGTATCCAGCGCGCCTTCTGACGATAGCTCGTTCGGAACGTATTTGGGAAATGTTCACGTACACACAGAGGCATGCTGAACGTGACCATCTTATCCGGACCCAGGCCAAACAGCGCCCCGCGCCGCGTCCTGAACTCGACTGGGTAGAATTCGATGACGGACTTCATCCCCCGCTCCGCCAGCCTGTTACCGATATCGTAGTCTTCAGTCAGCGTATCGGTATTGAAGGCCTGACCGGACTCGAGAAGTACGCTTATCGCCCTACGGGAGAAGCATGTTCCGACCCCAGCGGATGGCACGACTTTGGCAAGCCTCTGACGCACCAGCAGATCCTTGGCATGCCATTCGGCGAATTCGTCCATATACGTTCCTGCGACGAAATCGGTGTAGCGTTGCTCCAAGCTTACGACGGGGAGCTGAATCATGTCCTTGTACGGAAGCAGGTAATTGAACAGATGCAGTTCCAGCGGGTGCAGAACGTCCTCGCTGTCATGCAGGATGACACCGGCAAATTCGATTTCACGGCTTTTTTCGAACGCGATGATGTCCGCAATTATGAAGTTCAGGCAGTCGGCCTTGCAGGTCGGACCGTCATGGGGAAGGCGGACGTGGCGAACCTGCTTGTATCGCTGAGCAACCTTTTCAACTGCCGCGATCGTCTCGGCGTCGTTGGCATAAGTCCCGACAAAAATGAAATAATTGCGATACGCCAGAGCATTGGCGGCGTTCTCGATCATGCTGTCGATAACGTCGTATTCCTTCCACGCCGGCAGCATGATCGCCATGGGCGCCTCGATTTTCTCGACAATGGATTCCGCAGAGGCCGGACCGGGTCGACGCAAATTCACTATTTTACGCTTGAGGATCATCGCCCAGAATACACCATCGACAAAAAGATCATCGAGAGAGGAGAGCGCGATAAGAGTAGCGACGATGAGAGCTGCCCACTGAAGCGTGGTGGCAAACTGATCCATGTTTAGCGGCCCGTGAAATTTAAAATTATTCTAGGCTCTAAATCCCTTATCCGCAGACAATGCGCAAAAAAATTCCACTGGTTTCAGTGGTTACTTTTAGCCCTGTCTATTTCTGGGACAGTCGGAAAACTGTTGGTGCGGTCGAGAAGACTCGAACTTCCACGGCCTTGCGGCCACAACGACCTCAACGTTGCGCGTCTACCAGTTCCGCCACGACCGCACACAGTCTGTATCGGAAGCGAATCTCGTAATTGAGATCACCTGCTTCCGCCGGTAGGAGCGCGCCCCTAGCAGCGGTGTGTCGGGGCGGCAAGCACCTATTTGCAAAGTTTCGTCTAGAGCGGAGCCCAGCCTACATCCGCATAGACTGCACCCCTTGGCACGTCGGTGCGCGCCTCGTCGATGGTCACCGTTTCACCGGGAGCAAGGGTAGGCTGAGGAGGCTGAACGACCCAGCTGTAGATCTGGTCTTCCCGCTCGTTGAGCATGACGATCAGCACCGGCGGCAGGCGCCGCGGCTCGCGCGCATTGTTCGTCACTTCAATCCGCGCAGTGAACATCCAGGTCTTGTTTTCCAACTCGCGCCAGCGCTGTGCGTCGGCTGGAAAGGATAGCGACAGATCGGGTTGAGCCTCGCCGAACAGAGGTTTTTCCACCGGCCACCAATCGGGCGTCCCGTACCGCGACATGGCGAATATCGCGCCAGCCGCCAGCAGGGCGAAGATAGCTGCAGCCCAAGTCCACATTTTAAGCCGGTTGCGTCCAGGACCGAACGGCGGCGAATGGTCAAAGCGCGAGACAAGATCGTCCTCATGCACTTCCTCAGGACCATCGAAATCCGGTTCCGGTTGTTCATGGCGACCTTCGCCAAAAGAGGGCGGCGTACGTTCGTCGAAATCGGGCTGCCGCGCCTCTCGAGCAGATGTAGCAATGTCATTTTCTGACCTTGCCGAAGGACTAAGCCGCTTAGCGGGCACAGGCGCGTCATCAGAAGCCCGGGGCGGCTCTTGGGGAGCAGGGTCCGCCTCTTCAGCGGACGGCTGATCGGCTTCGCTGTCAGAGGCCGACGCTTTGCTTGTCGGCGAAGTTGATTCTGGTGGAGCCGCTTCTTTGGGCGTCTCGTCGAAAAGCTGCGCAGGCGCTTCCTGCCGGGGTGGGGCAGCCGCGTCATCGGCGGGCTGCACAGCACCTTCTTCTTCCATTCCGTGCTGGAACCACGAATGCTTGCACTTGGCACAGCGAACCGTTCGGCCATCTATGCCAATGGCATTGTCGGGCACGACATAGCGGGTATTGCAGGCCGGACAGGCAATAATCATCGTGGAGAGGAGCTCTATCGTGACGCGCGAATCACCACAAGCGGCGGAACTGTGCGTGAAAGCCCTGAATAGCTTTTTTCCCCAGCGAAGGCCCGTTATAGGGCCGCCTCGAACCATGGCGGCATCAATTTCTCTTCAAACATCCCGGAATTTGCCGCGATGAGCACGCGCGAAGAGGCGATCGTGCAATTCGACAACGTCGGTTTGCGCTACGGCACCGAACGCGAAGTGCTTTCCAACATTTCTTTCACGCTTTTTTCGAGCCGCTTTTACTTTCTGACCGGCGCCAGCGGTGCCGGCAAGACCTCGCTTCTCAAGCTGCTCTACCTTGCTCAGCGCCCATCACGGGGCGGGATCCGCATGTTTGGACGTGACGTGATCACCCAGCCCCGGGAAAAGTTGCCCGCCTTTCGCCGCCGGATGGGGGTGGTTTTCCAGGACTTCCGCCTCGTCGACCACCTTTCCGCCTTCGACAACATCGCTTTGCCCCTACGCGTATCGGGGGTCCGCGAGGCCGATCTTCGCGAGCCGGTGGCAGATATGCTCGACTGGGTCGGGCTTGCCCACCGCGCAGAGGCGCGTCCGGCAACGCTGTCCGGCGGGGAGCAGCAGCGCGTCGCGATTGCGCGGGCCGTTATCGGACGGCCCGAAATCCTGATTGCCGACGAACCCACCGGTAACGTCGATCCGGAGATGGCAGTCAAACTGCTACGCCTGTTCACGGCGCTGAACCGGCTCGGAACGACGGTGATCGTGGCGACCCACGATATCCAATTGCTCCAGAAGGTGCCGGACAGTCTGATCATGCGCCTTTCAAAAGGCATGTTATCCGATCCGACGGGTGCACTGCGCTATCCGCCACGCCGCGAGCAGCAAGGGCCGAGGCCGTGAAGCGCCCACCCGCTATCGGTGCCGCGGTCGATCGGGGCCTCGCGCCGTTTCGAGGTCGTCGGGCTGCCGGATTGCTGCCAAAGGCCAGGCTCGGAGGTCCCTTACCGTGGGTTATCGCGGTAATGGTTGCCCTGACCGTCGTAGCGGCCAGCGGAGCGCTGGCTCTGTCCAACATGGTTTCGACAGCTCGCGGGGAAGTGGCTGGCAGCGCCACTGTCCAGATAATCGAACCGGATCCAGGAGCCCGCGCCAATCAGGTAGAAGCCGCAAGAAATGTGCTCGGGCAACATCCCGAGATTGCCGGGTTCAGGGTCGTTCCTGAGGAAGAGGTTTCCGCGATACTCGAACCCTGGCTCGGCGAGAGTAGCGAAAGCGAGATCATCCCCCTTCCGGCGCTTATTGATGTGGAATTGCGCGGCACGGCAGAGCAGCGGACCTATGCCGAGATCGAACAGGCTCTTCAGAAAGTAGCGCCGCGCGCACGCATTGACGCCCAGGCCGAATGGCTCGCGCCTGTATTGTCTGCGCTTTCCGCCCTCAAATGGATGGCGCTTGCGCTCATCGCCACCCTCGGCCTCGTCGGCGCGGCTGCCGTTTGGCTTGCTGCACGAAATGCCCTCGGCGGTAATAGCGATACGATCGAAATCGTTCATCTACTCGGTGGAAACGACGATCAGATTGCTCGCATTTTCCAGAGGTCGGTCTTGCTCGATTCAATTACGGGAGGGGCGCTCGGTTTCATCGCGGGAATCATTGCCATGTCGGTTCTGGCAAGTCAGTTTGCCGCCCTCCAATCGGGAATGGTGGCAGGCGGGCAACTGCTTGCACTGGATTGGATGCTGATTGCCTTCGTACCGCTTTTCGCAGTCGCAATTGCGGTCTACACGGCGCGCATGACCGTGCTTTCATCCTTACGGAAAACGCTGTGATCTTACGCCTGTTTGCTGCCTTTTTCCTGGTGTACGCGTTCGGGTTCCTGGCGTTTGCCGTGACACTTCCGCAGCCGGCGGCCAAGGTGGAAACAGATGCCGTCATCGTTCTCACTGGCGGGCCGGGCAGGATAGCTCGCGGGCTGGAGGTAATAGATGGCGGACTGGCTGAAGAAATGTTCGTTTCCGGCGTCGATCCCGAAGTCAAACTCAACGAGTTTGCGGCGCAGTTCGAAGTGCCGCGACGAGTAATGGACTGCTGCGTAACACTTGGTTTTCTCGCTGTGGACACACGCAGCAACGCCGGTGAAGTGGCCCAATGGATGAAGGAGAAGGAATTCGGCTCCGCGCGCCTCGTGACCACCGACTGGCACATGGCCCGGGCCTATTCGGAGGTGACCGAAACGCTCCCCGACAGCATCAGCATAGTGAAAGACGCGGTTCCATCTCACCCGCAGCTTTCGACCTTGTTTCTGGAATATAACAAACTGCTCGCCTCGGTAGTGTCCCAAGGTCTTCCAGACGATTTCACTATTTGGCCCGTTGCTGAGGAGAGCGCAGGAGAAATATCGGATACGCCGGATGCTGCTGCTTCGTAATCTCTTCTTCTATCCCCTCTTCTACCTTGGCTCCTTTCTCATAACGGGCGCCTCGCTACTCAGCGCACCCTTCTCCCTGGCGGCATTTCGCCGGCGGGTTCGCAACTGGGGCCAATGGCAGCGCTGGTGTCTGAAGCACGTCATCGGGGCCGAGGTCGTGATAGAAGGCCAACCGCTGGACGAACCGGCACTCTACGCCATCAAGCACGAAAGTTTCTTCGAGGCGATCGATGCACCCAACCTGCTCGAATGCCCTTCAGTATTTGCCAAAAAAGAACTTTTCTCCATTCCCGGATGGGGGCGTGCCGCATTGGCGTATGGCCTCATACCGGTCGCGCGTAACGAAGGGGCGAAGATGCTGATGGGCATGATTCGTGGCGCTAAGAAAATGGCGGGCGAAGGGCGGCCGCTGGTGATCTTTCCGGAAGGCACGCGGGTTCCGCATGGCGAGCGCCGGCCGTTGCAGGCAGGATTTGCCGGTCTTTACAAGATGCTTGGCCTGCAAGTGATCCCGGTCGCCGTGAACAGCGGGCCGGTTTACCAGCAAGGCCTGAAGCGCCCCGGAACGATTACCTATCGCTTCGGCGAACCTATTCCCCCCGGCCTCCCCCGCGACGAGGTCGAGGCGAGAGTTCTGGACGCGATCAACGCCCTCAACGACTAAGCGTCTTCCGCAGCCTTACGCAGAATAGCGGCGATCTCGTCCATCTGCTGCCCCGTGCCGATCGTGATGCGAAGTGCGTGGGGCAGACCTTGTCCCGGCAGGTGGCGAACGGCGTAACCGCCTTCGGCCAGCGCAGCCAAGGCAGCTTCGGCCGTAAGCTTGCCTTCAAATAGAACCAGCAGGAAGTTGGCCTTGCTGGGCGAGTAGCGCAGCCCGTAATTCCCCATGCTCGCGATCGCAGCGGCAAACCGCCCCAGTTCGCGATTGTTGTTCTCGCGCGAGCGCTCCACGAAGCTCTGGTCCGACAAGGCAGCAAGCGCTGCCTTTTGACCGCTGGAGGTTATGTTGAAGGCTCCGCGCAAGCGGTTCAGCGCGTCGATCAGCTGCGGGGCGCCGGTTGCCCAGCCGACCCGCTCTCCGGCAATTCCATAAGCTTTTGCAAACGTGCGCGTGACGAGGACGTTGTCGTGCTGCGCCGCCAGCGCCAATCCACCGTCGTCCTCGTCCCTTTCAAGAAACTCGGCATAGGCCTGATCGATAACCAATAGAACATGAGCCGGGAGCCCGGAATGCAGGCGTTCGACCTCTGTGCGCGGCAGCAATGTGCCCACGGGGTTATTGGGATTGTCGAGCAGGACTACGCGGGTCCGCTCGGTAACGGCCGCGAGCAAATTATCGACCGAGGGAGCGTAATCGTCCGCTTCAGCCATTACGACCTCTGCCCCCACCTTGTGCGCCAGCAATGGATAGAGCGAGAACGAATAGCGCGAAAAAAGCACCTCGTCGCCCGGGCCGGCGAAGGCCTGTACTGCGCCATGCAGGCATTCGCCCGAGCCGGTGCCGCACACGATCCGAGCCGGATCGATCCCGTGGAGCGCGCCGATCGCTTCGCGCAGCGCGCTGGCATCGGGGTCGGGATAAAGATTTGGCTGGTGACTTTCCATCAGGGCCGACAGGACAGCGGGGCTGCACCCGAGCAGGTTCTCATTGGCCGAGAGCTTGACCAGTTCGCGGCCGTCGGCGCCCCTGCTCTTGCCGGGGACATAGGCATGGATTTTCTCGATCCATGGTTTCATGAGGGGTTTGTCTGCCATTGCGGCTTCGGCGCATGAAAGAAAAAGCGCCCTTCGACAAGCATGCGTTGCGCCGTTACAGGCGCTTTATGGCCGCGACCCCGCAAAGCCTCGAACTGCCGCAACCGCTACCCCTCGATGGTGGTGGCGAACTTGCGCGTCCGACACTGGCTTTCGAAACCTATGGTGAGCTCAACGCCGACAAGTCCAATGCCATCCTTCTGTGCCACGCGCTGACCGGCGACCAGTACGTCGCCTCGCAACATCCCGTCACCGGCAAACCGGGCTGGTGGGAACGCATGGTTGGCCCCGGCAAGCCGATCGATACCGACCGCTATCATGTCATCTGCGCCAATGTGATCGGCAGTTGCATGGGATCGAGCGGCCCGGCGAGCGATGCCTCTGACGGCAAGCCCTATGGCATGCGCTTTCCGGTGATCACCATCCGCGACATGGTGCGCGCTCTTGTTGGCCTGCTGGACGAACTTGGAATCGAACAACTCCATGCGGTCGTAGGCGGATCTATGGGCGGAATGCAGGCGCTCAGCCTTGCGGCAAACTGGCCCGAGCGCGCGGCGAGAGTGCTGGTCGTGGCATCGACCAGCCGCCATTCGGCCCAGAACATCGCCTTCCACGAGCTTGGTCGCCAAGCGATCATGGCCGATCCGCGCTGGAACAATGGCGACTATTACGACGTCGAAGCACCGGATAGCGGGCTTGCAGTGGCGCGCATGGCGGCGCACATTACCTACCTTTCCGAAGAAGCGCTGACCGCTAAATTCGGCCGTAACCTGCAGGACAGGCAAGCCAAGAGCTTCGGCTTCGATGCCGATTTCCAGGTCGAAAGCTATCTGCGGTATCAGGGTAATGGCTTCACCCAGCGGTTCGATGCCAACAGCTACCTCTACATCACCCGCGCGATGGATTATTTCGACCTCGCAGAAGAACATGGCGGCAAGCTCGCCAATGCGTTCACGGGGGCGCGCGCCCGTTTCTGCCTCGTAAGTTTCGACAGCGACTGGCTTTATCCCACCTCGGAAAGCCGCCATGTCGTGCGCGCGCTCAACGCCGCCGGGGCAGCGGTGAGCTTCGTGGAACTGTCCGCGCCGCACGGACACGACAGTTTCCTGCTCGACGTTCCGGCGCTCGACCGCGTGGTCAAGGGCTTCATCGAATGAGCGAGAGCATGGCCCAATACGACATCAGCTTCGACCGTATCGATGCCGTTGCAGCGCACGCATTCCTTTCGCAGAGCTATTGGTCGGGCGGGATAGCGCTTGAGACGGTGCGCCGCGCGCTGGACAACAGCCTGTGCGTGGCGGCCTGGCATGATGACATGCAGGTCGGCTTTGCCCGGGTCGTGACCGACCGGGCGACATTTGCCTATCTGGCCGATGTCTACGTGCTTGATGAACATCGCGGGAGGGGATTGGCCCCGGCCATGGTCACCGGCCTGCAAGATCATCCCGATCTTCAGGGGCTGCGGCGATGGCTGCTCGCCACGAAGGATGCGCACAGTCTCTATCGCGGAATGGGCTGGTCCGACTTGCCCGATCCGTCAATCATGATGCAGCGGCATTTTCCGGATGTGTACCAATGAGCCTGCGGCCGGACCTCGAAGCCATCGCCGGGGCGATTACCCCGGGGACGCGCGTGCTCGACATCGGCTGCGGCGACGGAGCCCTCCTCGCGAACCTGCGCGATACCAAGCATGTGGATGCGCGCGGGATGGAGATCGACGGGGCCTGTGTGGAGCGCTGCGTGGCGCAGGGGCTGTCAGTGGTACAGGGAGACGCCAATCGCGATCTTGCCGATTATCCGGACAAGGGCTTCGATTACACCGTGTTGAGCCAGACGCTGCAGACCGCCTTGCGACCGGATCTGATGCTCGACCAGCTGCTGCGGGTCGGCCGCCAGGCCTTCGTCAGCTTTCCAAATTTCGCGCATTGGCGCACTCGATCTGCGTTGATGCTCAGGGGGCGTATGCCGGTTACCCGCGCAATCCCTGTCAGCTGGTACGAAACACCCAATATCCACCACGTGACGGTGAGTGATTTTCGCGAGCTGGCTCGTCAGAAAGGCGCGCATATCGAGCGTGAGTGGTTCTATTCCAACGGCTCTCACGTGCGCGGCAGCGCCAATTTACGGGCCGAATTCGCGGTCTTCCAGCTCAGCCGGTAGGCGGCGTGTCGACAGGCTTTCTCCGAAACAGGCTGCGCACGATCTTGCGAGCCATCCAGATCAGCCAGACCACTATCGCCAAGAGCACGAGAGCGATGCCGCCAGCGACATAGGGATATTCGTAAGCGGCATAGAGCAGGCCTGCGGTCGCCACATCCTCCACGGTCGATACTGCGACGTTGCTCACCGGTTCGGGACTGGTGTTGACCACGCCGCGCGCACCCGCCTTGCCCGCATGCGCTGTAAAAGCAGCGCCGCCACCGAGGAGAAAGGCCACGACCTGCGTTGCCGGGTCGGACGGATCGACGATGGCGAGGGCCAGCAAAGCACCACCCACTGGGCGCACAAAGGTGTGAACTGCATCCCAGGCGCTATCGAGCCACATCACCTTATCGGCAAAGAATTCTGCCAGCGCGGCAATTGCGGCTGCCCCCATGACCCACGGGTTGGCCAACGCATCGAGGCTCTGCAAATGTTCGGGCAACGGTAGGGCCCCCAACCGCATGGCGAGCCCGGTGGCAAAGATGCTGAGATAGAGCCGCCAGCCTGCAAGCAAACTGACACTTCCCGCAATCCCGATGATTTCCATCGCACCCATGTTCGGTCCCTCCTATCGGTGCGCGAAAACGGGCCTCAGCTCGGCTCGTGGATCGGGCACCCGTTCTTTTCTGCGCGAAACCGTACTGAATGGCGATAGGTGTCCTGTCGGGCTCGATTGATATTGCCCATGGGCAAATGATCCATGATCCCCGTCCACGGGCTGAAATGGAGGGTTTCGTTGACCTTGCGAACCAATTGTTCGTCCCAGCTATCCTGCCGGGGAATTGCCAGCGTCGCGACCTTTTCAAAGGGTGAAACGTCCTCCGGCCAGATGACGGACGAATCTTCCACCGGCTGTTTGTCGATATCGCGCAGCAGCTGGACACAGAAATCCCATTCGGCATCGTTCCGCATGAACTGTTCGCGCACGTGGTGGCGCAGACCGTCCCTGTCATCGCCTATTTCAACCGTTTTGCCGGCCAGTTCCTTCATCCACTCTGCTGCCGGGCGCAGCATGAATTTTGCGACGTACTGGCCATAGCGGAACGGGGTGGCCGAGAAATAGTCCAGTGCCAGAGGCTCGCTATGCGGAACGCCTCCCATCGACGCCAATGCGGGTGAGGGATCGAGACCGGCTTTCTGGCGCGCATCGTTGCCCAGCTTGAACGTGTCGGCGGCGATCTTCTTGAGCCATTCGACCTTGTCCGTAGTCTTCGCAAGGAGCCCCAGATTCTTGGCGAAAGTCTGAGCATCTGGCGCCGGAAAGGCCGGGGCATTGAGAAAGATGAAATCCTGCGTGTTGCCATCGGCATCCGGTAATCGTTCGCCCTTCAAATCGCATATCTTCAAGGCGAAACCGCGCGGCAGGTGGATATTGTCATGCAGGATGTCGCCCGCATTGGTGGACATGCGGATATAGGCATCGTGGCGACCCGATTGCGCAAAAACGCCTTGGGCGAGTTCGGGTTTAAGGCCTTCTTCGATCGTAAGACTGCCTTTCGCGATGCCGTGCGACTTGGCGTGGACGCTGCGGATCGCATGGCAGGAATTTTCGTAAGTCGTCTCGAGGATTTCATCGAACTTGTCGTCGAGATCGAGAATGGTCTCGGCTTCTTTTTCCGGCTCGATATTCTCCAGATCGGCGGAAAATGGGAGGGGGTCGGAATACGTCATGATAACCTCGAAGCTGCAAGCGGTTGCGGCTTAAATCGTCCACCTCAGCTCAGGGTTCCGCCCGCAGGCGGAGGTGAGGCAAGAAAAAGGGCGGCCCATCACCGGTACCGCCCCATTCTTCGTTTATCTGTCAGATCTGATCAGAAGATCTCAAACAGACCGGCTGCGCCCATGCCGCCGCCGACGCACATGGTGACGACACCGTATTTTGCGCCGCGGCGCTTGCCTTCGAGCAGAACGTGGCCGGTGCAACGTGCACCCGTCATGCCATAGGGGTGACCGATCGAGATCGAGCCGCCCGACACGTTAAGCTTGTCGTTATCGATGCCGAGCTTGTCGCGGCAATAGAGGACCTGCACCGCGAAGGCTTCGTTCAGTTCCCAGATGCCGATGTCGTCGACATTGAGATCGAAGCGCTTGAGCAGCTTGGGAATGGCGAAGATCGGACCGATGCCCATTTCGTCAGGCTCGGTGCCCGCGACAGCCATGCCGACGTAACGGCCGAGCGGCTGAAGTCCGCGCTGTTCGGCGACCTTGGCTTCCATCAAGACGCTGGCCGAGGATCCGTCGGACAACTGCGAGGCGTTGCCGGCCGTGATCGTGGTGCCTTCGCCCATCACGGGCTTGAGCCCGTTCAGGCCTTCCAGCGTGGTCTGGGGGCGATTGCCCTCGTCCTTGTCGATCGTGATCTCGACATCGGAAATCTCGCCGGTTTCCTTGTCCTGGACCTTGTGCGTAGTAGAAACGGAAACGATCTCGTCGTCGAAGCGGCCGTCTTCCTGAGCCTTGGCAGTGCGCTGCTGGCTCTGGAGGGCATATTCGTCCTGCGCTTCGCGGCTGATGCCGTAACGCTGGGCAACCGTTTCCGCCGTCTGGAGCATGGGCATGTAGATCGCGCCGTGCATCGCCATGAGCTCGGGATCGGGCATCACGCGCATTTCCTTGGTCTGGACGAGCGAGATGCTTTCCTGACCGCCTGCGGCAACCACATCCATGCGATCGGTAATGATCTGCTTGGCGGCGGTGGCAATGCTCATCAGGCCGGAGGAGCACTGGCGGTCGATGGTCATGCCGCTGGTGCCGATGGGGCAACCGGCGCGCAATGCAACCTGGCGACCCAGATTGCCGGCCTGTGTACCCTGCTGCAGAGCAGCGCCCCACAGCACGTCGTCGACCTCGCCGGGTTCGATCCCGGCGCGCTCCATCGCGGGTTTCAGAGAATAGGCACCGAGCGTCGGGCCCTTGGTGTCGTTGAAGCCGCCCTTGTAGGCGCGACCGATAGCGGTGCGGGCGGTGGAAACAATGACTGCGTCACGCATGGGTAATTCCTCGAATCAATAATGTGTCTGGTTTCTTCCGGGGAGGAGGGGAAACTCAGACGAAATACATGGTCATCCATTCGCAGATCAGCGCGGGCTTGTCCTCGCCCTCGATCTCGATGGTGATCTCCATGGTCTGCTGCCACTGGCCGGGGCGCTTTTCCGTCATCTCGAGCATTTTCCAGTGACCACGAATGCGCTTGCCCGATTTCACGGGGTTGATGAACCGGGTCTTGTTGCCACCGTAATTGACGGCCATCTTGATGCCCTCGACCCGCGGAACGTCGCTGTTCGCGGTAAGATAGGGGATCATCGACAGGGTCAGGAAGCCATGCGCGATGGTGCCGCCGAACGGGGTCATCTTGGCGGCTTCTTCATTCACATGGATGAACTGGTGGTCACCGGTGGCTTCGGCGAACTGGTTGATGCGCTCCTGGCTCATCTCGACCCATTCGCTCGTCCCGACCTGTTCGCCGACCTTGGCTGCTATGTCTTGGGGGCTCATATTTCGCTCTCCTCGAATATACGTCAAATCTGCGCGACTCTTCGCGCTTGCGCGCAAACACATGGCCTATGGAAAGGGGGCGCGCAACCGCCCGAAATCTGCCGTTACGGCATCGCGGGACAAACCGTTTCGGCAATTGCACAAGCTGCGGGGAAAGGGCATCATTATCCGTAAATTAACCAAGCAGCCCTAGCTGACGAGACAATCTCTCGGATGCACGAGGCGGACAGGAACCGAATGGGCGACAGTTTCGACGATACCAGCATTACCGACAAGGCGTGGTTCAAACCGGCGGTTGCCGCCTGGTTTGCCCTGCTGCTTGGCGGTGGGCTGGGGCTCATGCCGCCGCGAATCCACGATTCGATTGCATCCACGCTCGGACTTGACCGGACGCTTCCAACATTTGCTCTGCCGATCGGGGCCGCGGGTGCGGCGATCCTGTGTGCCGCCTTTGCCCTGATCGGCGCCATGCTGGGCTGGGTGATTGCCGCCCGGCTCGGCCGGCCGACCGGCCAGCGAGTCCTGGGCTACGAAGCGGAAGCCATTGATGAAAGTTCCATCCACGTTGCCGAGGAGGAAGCTTTCGAAGAACCGCGTCGTCGCCGCGTCTTGCTGGCAAAAGAGGATATCGACGAAGAAGGCATTGCTCCGTCGGGAGATGCCGTCGAAGAAAGCGAAGGCGCTTTCGATCTTGCGATGACCGGCCTTTCCGAAAAAGATTTTGAGACCGTCGACGCCGAGGTCGAGCCGGACGAAGCGCCTGCATTTGAAATACCCGTGCAGGCCGATCCGCAGGATCCGCTCGATAATGCCGAATTCATGGTAGAGATCGGCCGGGAAGACGAGGAACTGCCGGCTGCTTTCGATGATTCCGGCAACCATCCTGTAGATTTCGATCATTATGAGCATGGGGAAATTGAAGAAGCGGACAATGACGAGGCGCTAGGCGATTTAAGTCTCGACGCCTTGCTTGGCCGTCTAGAGGGCGCGCTCGATACGCAGCGCCGTCTTGTAGAAAAGAGCGAACACGCAGCTCGTCAGCCCGCGCTGCAACCTGAGCCTCTCACTAGCGCTCCTATCGAAGACGAAGCCATCGCTCGCATAAAGTCGAATGCTGAGGACGCCAGCGAAGACGACCCCGTGGTCGCCTTCCTCAAACGCGAGGCCGAACGCAGGATTTCGCAGCCTGATCCGGCCGAGGGCGATGGGGAGCCGCCTGAAAAGCAGTCTGAACCCAACGAAGCGAGCGCAGTCCACGCAACTGTCCGCAGCGTACTCGACCGCATGGGCCAGCCCGTCCGCCACGACTGAGGTCATTCACGGATACGAATTCGCCCCGCTGCAACGCGGTATAAATCGGGAAATCTTGGCCAGCGCGAAATTTTGCTTCGCGCGGGTGCCATTGCAAAACTGATTAATTACCTCCAAAAAGCCAATTCGCGACATTTTGCGGCCGCGCATGCGGCGCTGCACAAAATCCGTTTCCGCTGTCTCGGTGTCGAGGCCCTGCCGGAGGCGGGCTTGGAGGAGGACGCTTCGGCGAATGCAGGTTCCGGCTCATCATACACCCGGTAATGGCCCAAATACGCAGGGCCTTTACGATCCGCGCAATGAACATGATGCCTGCGGCGTCGGCATGGTCGCGCATATCAAGGGCGAGAAGAGCCACGCGATTATCGAGCAGGCGCTGACGATCCTCGCCAATCTCGACCATCGCGGAGCCGTGGGCGCGGACCCGCTGCTGGGCGATGGCGCCGGTATCCTCATCCAGACGCCGGATCCGCTAATCCGGAAATGGGCGGAGGCGCATGACTTCGATCTGCCGCACGAAGGCGATTACGCCATCGCCATGTGCTTCCTGCCGCAGGAAAAAGAGGCGCGGCAGTTCGTCGAAAGCCAGCTCGAACGCTTCGCCGAAAAGGAAGGCCAGCGCGTCGTTGGATGGCGCGATGTGCCCACCACGCTCGATGGTCTGGGCGATGCAGTCATCGCCTCCATGCCGGTCATTCGCCAGTGCGTAATCGCACGCGGCACGAATTGCGCCAGCCGCGAGGCTTTCGAGCGCAAGCTGGTGGTCATCCGCAAGCAGACGCTGAACCCGCTCGCCGCGCTGGAAGCCAAGCATGACATTCCCGGCCTCAGCCAGGCCTACATCCCCAGCTTCAACAGCCGCACCGTCGTCTACAAGGGCCTGCTGCTCGCCAATCAGGTCGGCAGTTTCTACGACGATCTGCGCGATCCCGATTGCGTCAGCGCACTGGGCCTCGTCCACCAGCGTTTCAGCACGAACACTTTCCCGAGCTGGCGCCTCGCCCATCCCTATCGCTTCATGGCGCATAATGGCGAAATCAACACGGTTCGCGGCAATGTGAACTGGATGGAAGCGCGCCGTCGCACGATGGAAAGCGAACTGCTGGGCGCCGATCTCGACAAGATGTGGCCGCTGATCCCGCATGGCCAATCCGATACCGCGTGCCTCGACAATGCGCTCGAGCTGCTGCTGACGGGTGGATACAGCCTGGCGCATGCCATGATGATGCTCATGCCCGAAGCCTGGGCCAAGAACGAGCAGATGACCCCCGCGCGCCGCGCCTTCTACGAATATCACGCCGCGTTGATGGAGCCGTGGGACGGCCCAGCCGCCGTGTGCTTTACCGACGGCAAGCAGATAGGCGCCTGTCTTGATCGCAACGGCCTGCGCCCGGCACGCTGGTGCACCACGAAGGACGATCTGGTGGTGCTCGCCTCGGAAAGCGGCGTGCTGCCGTTTGCCGAGGAAGACATCACCCGCAAATGGCGCCTGCAACCGGGCAAGATGCTGCTGATCGATCTGGAGGAAGGCCGCATCGTCACCGACGAGGAGCTGAAGACCGACCTCGCCGCCGCCGAGCCTTATGAGGCATGGCTGGAAAAGGCGCAGTACAAGCTCGCCGATCTCGACCATATCGAACCCGATCTGTCGGAAATCGCCGAGAGCACCATCCCGCTGCTCAACCGCCAGCAGGCCTTCGGCTATACGCAGGAAGACATCAGTCGCTTCCTCGAACCGATGGCCGCTAATGGCGAGGATCCGATCGGTTCGATGGGTACCGATACGCCGATTGCGGTGCTCTCCGAAAAGAGCCGCCTGCTCTACGATTATTTCAAGCAGAACTTCGCGCAGTTCACCAACCCGCCGATCGATCCGATCCGCGAAGAACTGGTGATGAGCCTGCTGTCGATGATCGGTCC
>NZOF01000154.1 GCA_002695185.1 Erythrobacter sp. | reverse complement strand
AGCGCCCTGGCCGAGCCCGCCGCCGAGGATGTCGCCGGCAGAGAGCTTCGAGCGGCTGCCATCGGCATTGGTTGTGACGCCGGAGAAGACGCTGTTGGCGTTCGCCGAAAAGCCGCGCCCGAACCCGCCGACAATCCCGGCAAGCAGGGCCTGGCTGACAAGGCTGCCCTCGCGGCTGACGACACGGCCACGCACGCCCGATTTTCCGGCAAAGCTGATGAAGCCTTTGACCTCGCTCACCGCGACGCGCCCACCGGGCTGGTCGCAGGTCATCCGCGCCAGCTTCACATAGACCTTCTCGGACGAAAGATCGCCGCGTGCTGCGCCATTGACGATGCAGCCCTGAAGCCGCGTGGTCAGTACCTTGCCGTTCTGCATGACGGAGCGCGCCGGACCGGTAATGCGCAGCACGACGGGCAGCGGATCGGTCTGGCTCGCAACGCCCGCCGACGCATCGACGCCGACGATGACTTTGGCAGGAGCATAGGAATTGGGTGGCAAATAGTCCGGCGAGTCCTCGACCACCA
The DNA here is from genome assembly GCA_002695185.1 of Erythrobacter sp. The sequence continues at coordinate 12,013 of NZOF01000154.1, read as the reverse complement.
CCGGCGGCGCTTCCGGGCGGGCCGCCCGCAGTCCACTGGCTCCGGCCTTGTCAGAAGTGAAACTCATGAGTTTGACTTCGCCGGGACCGGGCAGGCCAGTTTCGCTTGCGCCCAGCGCAGCACCCGCAGGTGCAGGCTGAAGCGGCCGACCACGCGCATCGTAGCCACCCGCCTGCGGGCCATAGGCCGGTGGCGGCAGGCTTGCGGCTGCCGGGGCGGCCTGGCTGGCAAGGCGCGACTTGAGATCCGCATTCTCAGCGGAGATCGCATCGATCGCGGCCTGGCCGTCGACCCGCATGGCCTGGTTCTCAGCCTTGAGTGCAGCCAGCTGGGATTCGATTTCCTCGCGCGGGAGGCTCGCATCCTTCATGGCCTTCTGCTCGCGGGTCACGGCATCGAGACGGTTGCCGTAGGTTGCCACGAACTCACGCTGCGAAAGGTCGCGATTGATGAGCCCTGCGGTATCGATGGTCTGCGCGGCGGTGGGATCATCGCTGGTTGCGCTGTCGTCGCCGCCCAAGATGAACCAGCTGCCGCCGACAAGCGCGACTACGCCCAAGGAGCCAAGCAGAAGCTTCTGCCGCCTTGCAGTCTTCGCGTTGAGGCTGGTTACTGGCGACGGCGATGCCGGATCGGCCTGTACCGGGGTTGAGATCGAGGGAGCATCAGTCATGGCCCAACCCTCCGTTCGAACCGACGATGAAGGCGACCGTGCTTTCTCCCGATTTGAGAGTGGGCTGGGCGATCGAGATTGCGAGAGTCTGGGAGGATGCGAGATCCGCTTCGGCAAGCGTCAGCGGCTTGCGTCCACGGTTCGCCAGGCGGATGACCTTTCCGGCGAGCGCGCTGCCGCGGTAATCGGCGATGAGCTGGATTTCGAGATCGCCGACCCTTGCCGGAAGGGCTGAGGATTGCCTGACCTCGAAGCCATCGACCGTCCGGTCATTGGCCATGGCCTGGATCAGGCGCACCGCGCTGGTTTCAAGCGGCGTTTCGCTTTCCCAGCCAGTTGCCTTGTTGGTTGCGATCGCCGGGTTGGTGATGAAGACCTGCACTGCCGGGACAGGCTCGACCTGGCAGGAAACCTTGTAGACGAAGCCCTTCTTGGTCGTGGCGAAGAAGCTGATCGACCGCGCCGCATAGGTCTCGGGCACCGACACGTATATGTCGCCGCGCAGCGGTTCGTTGGTGACCGCAAAATCGTTGTAGGGCGTGCCGGTCGAGATCTTCGACACGCTGGCAAACTGGTCGTCGACGAGCGCGAAGCGCGTCAGCTCGCGGGCCGACACCGCGCATTCGATGCTCGCTCCGTCTGCAGCCTGTTTGAACTGGTCGGCGGCCTGCGCGCCGCTCCCTGAGAATGCGAGTATGGTACTGGCGCAAAGAGCCAGGCTCCACGCGCGCGTCTTGCGTCGGTAAGCCATCACTGGGCCTCCTTCGTTGGGTCTTTGGGGGGCAACTGGCTGAAGCCTGACAACGCGAGACGCAGGCCCCGGTAGGTCCAGTTGAAGCGGAAACGGCGCTCGTCGCTCGCGATGACCTGGGCACCGACAAAGGTTTTGAGCGTGCCCGTCACATCGGAAGTCAGCCCCTTGGGGTCGACGGTCATCGACCGGATGACGAAGGCCTGGGTGACATCCGAACCCCGTTGCTCTTCGACAATCCGGACGAGATCGGCCTTTAGCCGTCCGTAGCTTGCCGGATCGGCGAGCTTCAGGATCTCGTCCATCCAGTAGTCGAGGCCCTCGGGGCTGCGATTGAGGAGAACGAGCGCGGCATCGCGGGTCACGAGTTCGAGATAGTCGGCCTCGACCCCCGCGCTGCTGACNGTGAGCTGCTTGGGGAGCGTTGGNAGGAGNACGACTTCGCGGTCGCGGGTGGCAGCAAGGCTGACAGCGACGACAAGCGCAATGCCGAGCCCGGCGCTGGTGAGCGCAAAGAGGTTGCGCTGGCGCAGCAGCGACTGCTGACGCTCGTGTGAAATGTCGGCAAACATGGATATCTCCCCTCAACCGGCAAGCAGGCGGCAGTGGGAAGGCGGCGTCGATTTCAGGCCCAACAATCCGGCCGGCAGATACCAATAGGCGGCATGGGCTACCCAGGAGCTGGCGCGTCCTGCTTTTGCCTTTCGCAGCGCGAACCAGGCGCCGAANGCAACGATGATGCCGANAAAGATATGCTGNCTGAGGATNCCCCANGTGAAGGGGATGAGCATCCCGGCGAACTCGTCGATGGTCCAGAAGCCGATGAGCTCCGGATCGTCGAGCCGACGTGGGATGATATATGGGTCTGCCATGGCGACGCGCCTTCCCGTCCGATGCGTCAGATGACCGCGGTGACGACCGAGGTGACGATCGGAACACCCGTGCCAACGCCGATGCCGACACCGACCGGAACAGCGACCTGTCCGAGCGAGAACCGGCCCGAAGCGAGACCGATGAGGCCGCCTGCAAGGCTGAGGACAGTGATGATCTTGCCGCCCGAGCCTTCGAGGAAATCCGTGAATTTCGTGAGGGCAGGGGTGAAGGTCGTGTCGGCGCCGGCGTAAGCGGCGCTTGCTGCCAGTGCTGCGACCGCAAGCGGTACCGCGACGGTCATGGCCCGCCCGAACTTCGAGGGGTTCTGATTGATGGCGCCGGAACGCCGGGAGAGGGTAAGAGACTGCATATGGAGCTCCATCTGGAGGGGTGAACCCAGCGTTCTTTCGTTCGCTGTGTGTTCCACATGCATCTAGGAAATCGATGTAGGAAAGTCAGATTGCCGGTGGAGCTGAAGTGGTGGACGGATATGGACGCATCAATTGGCCGGCGTCGACGATAATGCGCAGAAACAGCGGTTTATCTCGCAATCAACGTCGACGAATCCCGACAAGTGGGGCGGTGATTATCGGCGACTCGGGCCTAGGGACTGATTCGCCTAGAAACGAGATGTTCTGTAAATGTTCTTTTCATTTTCCTACATGGATCACGCGCGATATGGCTACGACTTAGTTCCTCATCGTTGGAGTTTTTGTCGATGCACCAGCCCGCGCCATTCCGAGGCGAAGCCAACACCAGCCTCGCGCACATTCTTGCCCATGCAATCGAGTCGTCCGACAAGCCCAAGCACCAGATCGCTCGAGAAGTCGGGATCCACCGCGAGACCCTGCTCCGTGTGATGCGCGGCGATCGGCCAATCGGTCTTGATGAAGCCGCGCGCGTTCTCGATGTCTGCGGCGCCTTTCCCCGCGCCAGCATGATCCTGGCTCTCGCTGGTCAGGAGGATCTCGCCTGCGAATGGATGCGCAGCGAAATGGGGGAGTTCCTCGAGGACTTCTTCACGGCCTTGCCAGGTCAGCTCGAACGCACGCTTGGGCGACGCGTCGAAGATTTGCGACCCCGGTGGGCGAACGGCACCTCGCAGCTCGTCGCCCGCATGCTTGCCAAGCACATTGATGATTTTGCCAACCGCGACATTTCGATGTCGCTGCCGCGCTGATCCAATCCACCTCGGAGGGGACCGAGAAATTGACCCGACAGGAGCGATCATGAATGCACATCCCCAGTTTTCCGAGGACAGCGCGAGCGCTGACCAGGCTTCGCCACTAGGCTCCCCGCCAGCCCGGCTCTTGCGGCTGCCCGAAGTCATCGACCGGGTCGGCCTGCGTCGTTCGGCCATCTATCAGCGGATGAGCGAAGGGCGCTTTCCCAAATCCCGCTCGCTCGGACCCAAGTGCACTGTGTGGGTTGAGGAGGAAATCGACGCGTGGATCAGATCAATTGCGGACAAGCCGCATCGAGACGTTCTGTAAACTATCCCGAAAGAAATCATCGCGCTAAGTTGCACGCATGGTTTATCGATACCCGGCAGGCAATCCTCTTCATCCTGAAGCCTTGAAAGAGAAGCAGCGTGCTCTTCGCGGCGGCTTTTCAACGCCGTTGACCCTTCGGGTTCATCGTGCGCTTTCCTGGCTTCGTCGGGCTGAAGCGGAACAGGAAGACCAGGACGTTCGCTTCATCCTGCTCTGGGTCGGGTTTAACGCGGCCTATGCCGGTGATGTGGAAGCCTCGGCCAGCAGCTCAGCGCCTGAAGGCGAGCGTGGGCTCTTCCAATCGTTTTTCTCGACGCTCGTAAAGTTCGATGGGCGTCACCGTGTCTACGACGCGGTTTGGCAGCGGTTCAGTCAGGAAATCCGCCTCCTTCTGGACAATCGCTATGTTTACCATCCCTTCTGGCAGCATCAGAACGGTGTTTCAGGTTACGAGGACTGGGAGCACAAACTTGAGCGTGGTCGCATAGCTATCAATCACGCCTTGCGCGAACACGATACGGTGCGGATCCTGTCGATCCTGTTCGATCGGCTTTACGTCCTGCGAAATCAGCTAGTGCACGGCGGCGCGACCTGGAACAGTGATGTCAATCGCGACCAGGTTAGAGACGGAGCTTCACTGCTGGGTTGTCTGCTACCGATCTTCATCGATCTGATGATGGACAATCCCCAGCATGAATGGCCGATGCCGAACTACCCGGTCGTCGACTAGCCAAACTGCTGAGTTTTTCATGCGGCCTCTTGTTCGCAGGGTTTCAGTCGCTGCATCGGTCCGCTCGCTCTAGGAACGTGAAAACCCATGACGCCACGGCCGTGATCGCCGCGCGCCTCAATTTCCTCGCGCAGCCAGCGCAGTAGAACAGCCGGCTCGCGCTCTGAAAGTAAGCGAGCACGGTGGGCAACAACGGCAAAATCACCCGGCGTTTGTCCCTCATGGACTGGCCACTCCGCCGGCCAGACCTGGCCAAATGGGGCCTGGAAGAGCTTGCGGGCTTGGTCCGTCGTCATCGACCTGAAGGTGGCACGCATGGTGAAGCGCCGCTGCGTCGCCGCATCCAGTTTGTCGGCGAGGTTCGTCGTGGCGACGAACGGTGTCCGCAGATGTTCGAGTTGGACGAGCATCTCGTTGACCTGGCTCACTTCCCAGCTCCGCTGTCCCGCTTCGCGCCTGTAGAGGAAACTGTCTGCTTCATCGATGAGCAGCATGGCGCCGCGTTCTGCGGCCCTTGCGAAAGCCTCGGCGATGTTCTGCTCGGTCTCGCCGACATAAGGGCTCATCAGGTCCGAGCACCGTCGCTCTTCGACTTCAATGCCCATGACCTCGGCGAGATGCCTTGCAAACGCTGACTTCCCTGTTCCGGATGGCCCCGAAAGCAGCAGGCTCCACTCACGGTCCGGCGAGTTTGCCAACTGCTCCGAAAGTCGAGCAAGATCGGTGTCCGCTCGCGACAGCTGCGGGTCATAGACGGAACTCCCAGGACTATCCGGTGCGTAGGACTGACCGAGAATGCGCATAACGCTGTGAATGGCAGTCTTTGCAACATCGGCTCCACCGCTGGCGAGCTGAGCCGCCTTCAGGCCTGACGCGACGACGGCCGGCGGCGCTTTCAAACTCGCAATATCGCGCAGCTCCGCTGGGCTGAGCGTAACCGATGCGGCTTCTGCCGATCTCTTTACGACACGCTCGCGCACAGAGAAGCGCGGTCGGTCGAAGCCAATGGCAAGGGTCATCCGCCGCAGGATTGCCGGGTCTAGCCGAGAACGCTGATTGACGATCCAGATCGTCGTCACTTGCGGGTTCTCAACCAGGCGATTGATCCACTGCTTCGAGCTGCCCTTGCGTTCGCTCAACATGAGCACGTCATCCGCTTCATCGACAACAATGACGCGGTTCCGGTGATGACGGCACATGGCACGCAGCACCATCAGATGATCGAGGCGTTCGGAGCGCTCGGGTTCATTGCCGAAGTCGTCGGCAAGGCCTGCGAAGATAGCACCGCTTCCGGCTTCCGCGGCGAGCGTGCGAGCAAATTCGGTTTTTCCCGTGCCGGGCTCGCCAAACAGCAGAATGCTGACCGGCTCCTTGGTGGCCAGGACCTTGAGTGCCACGCCGCGCAGCGGATCAATGTGCTCAAAATCGTCCCAGAGCAGCGTGCCTTGTTCCGGGTCCGGCATGAGCCAGCGCAGCATCTCTTCTTGTGCCTCAGCATTCACGCGGATCAGCCGCTTGAGCAGTGGGCTCAGGCTATACTCACCATCCCGATCGTCGTGGAGCAGCCGACAGGAAAAGAGCGGAGCGCCAGGCATCAGCTTCTGCTCGACAAGGTTACTTGCCAGTCCGGAGAGGCGCGCGACCACGGTCGGAGTGAGGTTGCTGCAGGAGAAAGGGGCTCGGCGCACAAGGTCGCGCCAGCATTCCAGCTTTCCCCAGCGGGCAAAGATAGTGAGGATCGTGATTTCGGTATCGTCGATGCCAAACAGCTCTCCGACCCAGCCAAAGATGCGGTCAAGGTCGGTAGTTTCAGGACGCTTGAGCGCCAATTGCCTTGCGACCGCCCGCATCTCCGTCAAAGTGGGCCTCTCGCGATTGGCCACCTTGCGCAAGGCATCGACCGGCACTTCCTGCTCGATCAGTTCGATCAGTTCGATCAGGTCCTCGCCGCAGCGCTTCAGTTGATGAGAGGTCAATGCGCGCAGCACTCTCGCCGCAGCGTTTGCGAAGTGCGCTGCTTCGCCTTTCGAGTGCGGGCCGAATTCGGTTTGTGCAGTCAGACGACGTCCCATTTTCTTCGCGATCTCCCTGAGTGCTGGTTCCATTCCCGGTCATAAACCACATTCATGCGACAAAAATGGTCGTAAAAAGTGTGGATCGATGTCGAACTCACTTGCTCTTGCCGATCAGGCAGTTAGCAATGGTCCGTGATGACCAAGCGCCTCAGTAATCTCGATCGCACATTGAAGCTTGTGCATGCGCTTACGCAGAGCATCGAAGGTCTGACTCTCGATGAAATGGCGTCCTTGCTTGAGGTCAACCGGCGAACAGTCGAACGTTTGCGCAACGTCATTCTGATTCATTTCGATCTCGAAGAAACGATCGACGGTCGGATAAAACGATTTCGGATCAAGGACAGCCCGGGACGTGCCTATGCAAGACCGAGTTCTTCGGAGGTTGCTGCACTTCAGTCCGTGGTTGATGCCGGACGCCGCGAAGGTACGGTCAACAGCGAAGCGCTTGAGAAGTTGCTCTCCAAGATCAAGATTGCCTTCGATAGCGCCGAGAGGCGTCGCCTGGACAACGACCTCGATCTGCTCACCCGCCTGCAACGCTCGCGTGTCGCAGCCGGGCCTGCCGTTATTGCATCGCCCGAAGATCTGACGACGATCCAGTCTGCCATCCTCGCATCTCATTGTGTCGACTTCGATTATCAGCCTGACTGGGCGGATGAGTCGTCGTGGCGCAGGGTTGTTCCCTATGGTCTGATCCATGGACCGATCACCTACCTCGTGGGCAAGATGCCTGACCGGGAGGATCCGCCGTTTACCTTCCGCCTGGATCGGATGACCAATGTCCGGGACAGCGGGATCGTCGGATGCCCTCCCGAGGATTGGGATCTCGATGCATGGATGGCCCGTAGCTTCGGCATCTGGCACGAGGCAGGTCATGAGATCGTTCTGAGAGTGCTGGCCCCGGCGGTTGATCGGGCGCGGGCTTGGCGCTTCCATCCGCATCAACAGTTTGAAGAGGATGGCGACGAACTGATGGTTCGTTTCCAATCTGGCGGCTTGTTTGAACTCGCCAATCACTTGTTCGGATGGGCTGGCGAGCTGGTGATCGAAGGCCCTGACGCACTCAAGGACATAATAGAAAAGCGCATCGCTGCCGCGCAGACAATGCTGCGACCAGATTTGTCGTAATTTGCAGGCAAGGGGTGACACTGTGGTGCAGGGCGAGTTCTGAGGGGTAATCTTGAATGTTTGAAAACTGCCATCTTCGGATCGGCGAAGCGCCCTTTACGAGCTGCATGCCCCTCAGCGCGCAGCTCCTGGGAAGCCTTTATGCCTTACCTCAGTCCACCGAGAAGCCGCTGCGCGAGGCCCTTGATGCCTTGGGTGACAGCGTCCCTTGGGCAGAAAGCTTCGCGGTAGCGCCTGAGCAGACCACTGGTGCCGTGGGGGCGATGCTCCGCCACATGATGATGGCTACGCGTGATCTCGATCCGGCGTCGATCGCGATTGATGCGCTGCCGGGAGAGGGTAGGGCACGCCTTCATTTGGAGGCGCTGCAAAATCTCTGGATCAGAAGCGATTCTCTAGTTCCGTCCGATGTTGCGACGCTCAAGGCTTTCCTTGCAAGTGACGTAGGTGATGCTCTGCAGCCGTTGCAGGTTGTCTGGGATCGAGACTGCGTTCAGCTGACCCCGCTGGAGCGAGCGGTGATCGAGCACATCGAAACCCATCATGGCCAGCTGAGCGAGGACGATAATGACGTCGTCCGTCTGATTTCTGACCGGAAGCTGGCGCGGGCAACCGGATCGTGTCTGGCAGGCCATGTACAACGCCATCTTCTGGATCCGGATGTACCGGTTATGCCGCTCGACGACAGCCTGGCAATACTGTCCGTCCGAGACTCCCTGACCGAATGCGAGGCCGCGGCGGCCATCGTGCAGCGATGGCTGGCTGATGATGCAACTCTCGTAGCCAGCGACATCGGCATCATCGTCCCGCAGGGGGCGGAATATGGTCATTATCTGGCAGAGACCTTCGCCCACGCTGGTTTGGTTGCCTCATCGCTTCCTGGGGTTGGTCAGCGGAGGAACATTGGCGGAGAGGCTCTTCTGCATTTCCTTCAATGCCGACGTCGGCCAGCTCCCGCCATGGCGCTCGCATCGCTCTACTGTTCACCAGTCCTGTGCTGGCCCGAAGAAGTGGGGACGGCCCTGGCGGCTGCCGTCATGGCCGGCGATTTTCAGCCAAGGGATGTTCGTGACTTCACAGGCAGACAGGCCGCTCTCTTCGCCCTGATCCGCTCGAACTCGCCTTCGACCAACGGCCAGCTCAAGGAGCAGATTCGATCTTTCCAGAGGCTGCTCAGCGACAACGAGGCGCTCGCTGAGGATGTCGCTGAAGCGAAGCAACAGGCATCGCGCCTGATCGCAGCACTTGGCAATGCCAATGACGCGGCCGAAGCGGAACTGGAGAAAGCTATCCAGATGGCAGCGGCCTACCAAGCTGCGCCACCGGCGAGAGGAGCTTACTTCCTCGGTGGCATCTCGGTGATGATGGCCCACGAAACACCGAAGCGGCCGTTCCGCAAGCTTCTCGTCCTGGGCTTCAATGACGGAGCCTATCCGTCACCGCCCGCTGGCAATCCGTTTTTCCTCGACAGCGAAGTCGCATCGATTGCCGATGTGACGGGCATCCAGCTGCCATCGCAGGCGCAGCAACTCGCTGCCGCGCTCGAGCTCTTCACGCGCCAGATTGGTGCAGCGAGCGAGCAGATTATCCTCATCCTGTCAGAGCGTGATCGCAGCGGTAGCTCGCTTTCGGTGTCGTCGAGCCTGCCGCTGATCTCGCGGCTTGTGGAAGGGATAGAGGACCCAGAGGATCTGATCGTGCCTTTGAACCATAGCGAGGGAACGATCTGGGACAGGCTGGTGGCGTGGAAGCCCAGACCAGTGATTGAACCGGCGCTGATGCCGGAGGTGCCGCCGCACTATGCGCTCGACTTCAATCTTCTGGGGCTGCGCCAGAAGGAAGACGGCAGTGTGCGAGCGCAGAGCCCGAGCCGACTCGAAAAGCTTCTGGTCAGTCCCCTGGCCTGGCTCCTCGCTGAGCTGGGTGCCGAACATGTTTCCTGGCAGCCCGAGGCGCTTGACGTCATGCTTCGAGGATCCCTCGCGCACGAGGTTTTCGAGCGCCTGTTTGTGCCGGGCAAGGCGCATCCGTCCAACGAAGAGATCGAAGCCAAGGTCCCCGACCTACTGCTCGATCGCATTCGCGCATTGGCGCCGTTTCTCCAGACGTCGGCATGGGCGGTCGAGCGCAACACGCTTGAGGCAGAAATCACCAAGTCCGCGAAGCATTGGTCGTTGGTCCTCAAATCCCTGGATGCCGAGATCGTGGGCAATGAGTTCTGGCTGTCGGGAGAGCTGTTCGGTCATCCCGTGCACGGCAAGGCCGATTGCCTGCTGCGGCTTCCCGATGGGCAGCCGATTGTCGTGGATTACAAGAAGAGCAGTTCCGGCACGCGTCGCCAGCGCCTCCAGAAGGGATGGGACCTACAGGTCGATCTCTACCGGCGCATGAGCGTTCGGCTCGACGAGCGCAGCAACGAAGGCGTGGTCCGTATTGCCGAGGCGTTGAACGGGTGGTCGAAGCTCCCGGCAGTCGCCTATCACACGCTCAACGACGGGAATGTCCTGCTCAACGGGATCGACGAGTTCGATAGCGCTGAGGTCGAGCTTGTTGCGGGCGATATTGCCGAGCATGCGCTCGCGCTCATTTCGGCGCGGTTCGATGCTCTCAAGGCAGGACGCCTCGATACCAACACTACAGCCGATGAGAAGTTCTTCCAGCGCTCCGCCGCGCTCGGCACCTATGCGCTGGAGGACAGTCCGTTGATCGCCGCTTTCATGCGCGACGACATCAACCCCTCGGTGGCGCTTACGGACAATGAAGATGACTGAGCTTTCGATCGTTCCAGCCGGTGCAGGGGCTGGCAAGACCCATCATATCCAGGAAACCCTCACCCAGTGGGTGCGCGACGGCAAAGTTCGGCCCGAGCGGATACTAGCCGTCACTTTCACGGAGGCCGCGGCTGGGGAACTTCGTCAGAGGATCCGTGGAGCACTGATTGCCGACGGCAATTTGCAAGCTGCTTTGGCCGTTGAGCGAGCCTATGTCTCTACGATCCATGGCCTTGGACGCCGGTTGCTGATTGAGCACGCCTTTGCGGCAGGCTCTTCGCCGCAGCAACGTCTCATCGCGGAAGACGAGCAGGACTTGCTGATCCGCCGTTCGATCGAGGAGAACCAGGCGCTAAGCGAGCTCTCCCGTAACCTCGGGGCCTATGGCTACCGGGGTAGCTTCACTTCGGACGACACGGCTGAAGACAGCTTCCGCAAGACATTGCTCGGCGTCATCGCACTCCTGCGAACGCTTGGACCGCGCGGAAGCGACCCGGCGATGGCCGACTTCGTCGAGGCGTCGATCAGGCAGGGATATCGCCAGCCGGTCGGGACACCAGAGGCCCTGGCGGCCGGCTTGAAAGAAGCCGTCGATGCGCTGCTCGTCGCCTTTCCGAGATCGCTGGCGGACGACGCTGGAAGTGCTGCGGCCAAGACAGCGTTTCGGGATAATTTCCGCGCGTTCAAGCAAGCCGAACAACTCCTCTCGACCGGCGGGAAGGACTGGAAGCTCTGGCAGCGGCTGCGTGATCTCCGCCAGTCCAAGCGCGGCAGTCCGACGCCTGATGGTTACGACGACCTGGCCGCTGCGGTCATGGCGGCGGCCGACACACTGGTCTTTCATCCGGGCCCGCTCGAAGATGCGGTTTCCCATGCGCGCGCGCTCGTGGAAGGCGCGCAATCAGCTATGTCGGACTACGAGACCCGCAAGCGGGAACTCGGCGTCATAGACTTCAGTGACATGGTCACCAACGCCGCGCGGATCCTCGATGACAAGCCCGGCGTGCTTGCTGCGATCATGGACGAGGTAGACTGCGTCATTGTCGACGAGTTCCAGGATACCAACCCGATCCAGTTCACCTTCCTGTGGGCCCTGGCGCGGCAAGCGAAGCGCTCGCTCGTCGTCGGCGATACCAAGCAGGCGATCATGGGATTTCAGGGCGCAGACCCAAGGCTGACGGTCGCGCTCACGAAGCAGTTTGAGACTAGCCCGCTCAACCGGAACTGGCGTTCCGATCCGCGGATCATGGACTTCGTCAACGCGCTCGGCCCTTGCCTTTTTGGCGATGATTACACTTCGCTCACCGCGCAGAACCCCACCGGACATGACACCGCGCTTGAGATCATAGAACTGGCTAACAAGCGCGGCGCGCGCTCCGGCGGGAAGCCCCAGCATTTCGTCGCGGATCGCCTGCTCTCCCTGCTGTCCGACGATCATGTGACGATCATCGACAGGCATACGAAGAATTTGCGACCGCTGGAGCCCAGAGACATCGCGGTCCTGTGCCCGACCCATAGC
>NZOF01000194.1 GCA_002695185.1 Erythrobacter sp. | reverse complement strand
CTGCGCTGTGGGCCCGATTGCCATCGTGATGGTCAGCAACACGAACGATGCATCGGCCGTCGCTCGGTTCCACCGGTGCATGTCGCTCCATTGGCCGTGGACCACGCCGAAGAGGTAGACGACAAGGAGCGCCAGAGTAATCGCAATAGCATGGCGCCATCGCGCATAGCGGACGAGGGTGCTTCCAATCATCGACAGTCAAACCTCCGCGGATCGGTTTTGTCATTTGCGGCCCGCTTGGCGGCGGCGTGTTTCCTCGCTCCAGGTGCTCTTGATGTACTCGAGGACCGCAATTATTTCCTCGTCGCTCAGGATGCCGGCGAAAGCCGGCATGTTTGATTGATATTCCGATGAGACATAGTTCTGTGGTCCGAACTTGGTGAGGTTGAACAGGATCTCATCGGAGTGGTGCCAGGTATGTCCGGTCTCGTCGTGAGGAGGCGCCGGCAGTCGTCCGTCGGCTTGGCGTTGTTGCCAGTCGGGCTGACCTTGCAAGCGTGCGCCGTGACAGCTTGCACAAGTCGATTGGTAGAGCGCCGCGCCCAGCGCCAACGCCGACCGTCGTTGAGTTGCGGCAGCGACCTGATCCCAGACAATGTAGGCGACGACACCTGCGATCAGGATAAGCGCTATAACGCCAACAGAAAATCTGCGCTGCCTGATTGCCATCATCGCCGTCAAATTTCGCCGACGATGAATTCAAACATTTGCGAGCCGCCGCCGTAATCGACGGCGACTTGCCAGCGCCCAGACATGGCGAACTGTCCGTCGACCTTAAACCGTCCGGGCGCGAGTGGTCGGACAGCGCGCGGCGGCGTCACCATACCGTGTTCGGGCATTCGCACCTCGACGCGAGGAATATCCTCATTCACCCCCGGGAGGGCCAGTTCCAACGTGAAGGATCCGCCGCGATTCATCTGAATGCGCGCAAATGCTCCATTGCCAGGGTCGGCCCGCAGAGTCGTCGGAGCGGCATCGGGTCTGATCACCGCCAGCGGATCGCCGATGAGAAACGGAATGCTCATGAGCCCGGCGATCGGGAGAATGAAAGCTGCGGCGATGCCGGCCATGATCCAGCGGAAGCGCTTGGCGCCGACCGGCGTATTGGCCTTATTGTCCTGCTGGATCATGTCGACACTGTCACTCAAACGCCACAAAATATATCAACAGATAATAAAACGATTTCGCTATTGCCTGTCGCTAGAAGTATTTTTCGCAAAAAAACCACAGACTTTGATCTTGGCGTGATGAAATCAACAAATGGACTATTGAGACAATTCTAAGCTGCGTCGGTCAGCTCTTGCTCTGAGCAGGCGGCCTCAAACTGAGAGAATAGCCAACCGGGTGCCAAGCTCGTCATTGGCAGCGGATTGCTCCTTGCTGCTTGCAGCCTTCTTTCTCCGCTCAGATTGCATCGGCCACGCCTAGCTCACCCGGCCGATCGACCTGAACGGTAACGTGATCGATGTCGTAACGCTGTTTAAGCCAGCCTGCGACGAGGCCCGGCAGGTTGAGGGGATCGATCCCATCGGCCGGCGTCACATGAACGGTGGCCACGACTGTGTCGTCGGTCAGCGTCCAGGCATGCAGATGCCCGGCCTCTGCGACTTCCGGTAGTTCGGCAAGCTCCGCCTCGGCCTTGCGCGCATCGAGGCCGCGGGGCACGGCCTGCAGAAGGACCCGCACTGATTCGCTGACGAGTGTCCAGGCCGACCGCACCACCAGAAGCGCCACCAGCACCGAAAGGATCGGGTCGAGGATCGTCCATCCGGTCAGCATGATGCCGATCGCCGCAGCGATCGCGCCGACAGAACCGAGCAGGTCGCCGACCACATGCAGGAACGCTCCCCGCAGGTTGCTGTCGCCCTTGGTTCCTCGCATGAGGATCCAGGCGCCCGCCAGATTTACCAGCAGGCCTATGGTCGCGACGATGAGCATCGGGCCAGCGAGCACTTCGACAGGCTGATTGATGCGGTTGATCGCTTCCCAAGTGATCCAGGCCACGAGAAGGAGGAGGGTCGCGCCGTTGGCGAGGGCGGCAAGGACGCGGACACGATGGAAACCATAGGTGCGCGTGGAGTCCACGGGGCGGCGCGCTACACGATAGGCGATCAGCGCCAGAAGCAGCGCGGCCGCGTCGGACACCATATGTCCGGAATCCGCAATCAGCGCGAGCGAGCCGGATAGCCAGCCGCCGACGGCCTGCACCGCCGCATATCCAGCGGTGAAGATGAAGACATAGAGGATACGACGCTCGTTGCCGGCGGTCACCGTCGTTCCATGATCGTGACCGTCGCCATCCCCATGAGCCGCCTGGGCTGGATTGCTTGCTTGCGCCATCTATCCTCACGAGAGAATTGAAGAGAGCCTCAGCTGACTGGCTGGGTCACTTGAGTTCCAGATATTTCTCCGCCTTGCGAAAGACAGATGTCGCAGCGAGAACGGAGAGGGAGAAATAAGCCCGGCGCCTGGACAGTGCCGGCGCCGGGCTCAAGGTCATGCGGACACGGCAAATTCCGTCATCATGCCGGTCTGGAGATGTGGCATGTGATGGCAATGCAGCATCCAGCGCGCGGCCTCGCCGGCGTCGAGGGCGACCGTGACCATGCCCATCGGCGGCACATAGACGGTGTCGCGGCGCGCCCCTTCGATGCGTCTGCCGTTGATATCGACGACCTGGAAGACATGGCCGTGCAGATGCATGGGGTGCCCCATCATCGACGTGTTGTGGAACATGATCTCCACCCGCTCGCCCGTCCTGGCGACGATCGGCTTGTGCTCGCCCCAGACCTTGCCGTCGATTGTCCAGACATAGGGCTGCATCGAACCGCCGAGCATGACCATGGGACTGCTCTGCGCGGGGCGTGCCGGCAGGCTTTCCAGTCCGCGCAGCCTGAGTTCCTGCGCCATGTCCCGATCGAAGGCAGGGGAATCCTCGTCCGCAAGCGCGGCAATCTTTTCGACCGTAGCGCCTGCTGTGGCAAGGATAAGCCCGGTGCGTTCCTTTGCGCCTTCGCGCAACGCCAGCACCGGCCATGCCCCCTCGCCGGACAGGTCCAGTTCGAGGTCGAGCCGCTGCCCCATGGCGATACCGAAGCGGTTTCCGTCGAGAGGCTGGACCGCGTGGCCATCGACGGCCACGAGCCGAGCAGACACCTTGCCCGTATCGATCCAGAACACGGTGGCCGCCGCACCGTTGATCACGCGCAGCTTGATCCGGCCGCCCTTTTCCACCCGCACCACGTCGGGATCGGACAGGGTGCGGTCGTTGGTCAGGTAGGCGTCCCAATCATAGTCGTTGAGATCCATGGTCATGCCATCCAACATGGACATGTCCATCGACATCGAGGAACCGCCCATCTGCATGCCGGAATGGTCCATCGACGATCCAGGCGCCGAACCGCCCATGGCGCTCATGTCGTGCCCGGCGCCGCTGCCGCCGGTGATTTCCTGCATGACTTCTTCGGGCGCCTTGAACGAGAAGTCGTGCAGAAACATCACAACCTCCTGCCGGTCGGCCTTGACGTCCTCGGCGCTGCGGACGATCAGCGGGGCGGCAAGCAGGTTCATCTCCTGCAGCGGGATATGCGCGTGCATCCAGTACGTGCCTTCGAGCGGCTCATAATCGTAGGATCGCGTTTCGCCCGGCTGCAGCATGGGACGGGGCAGGTCCGGGACGCCATCCTGGTCGTTCGGCGGGACCTGGCCATGCCAGTGGATCAGCGTCGGAACATCGAGGCTGTTGGTCAGATCGATCCTGAAGCGCTCGCCAGGATTCAGGAACAGTCCCTGACCGTCAGGTCCTTCCAGGCCATAAACGGTGGCCGCCCGGCCGTCGATGTCGAGCACGCGGGTTGCCGCCGTCAGCGACATCGCGCTTTGCGCGAAGGCAAGTCGCGGAAGCGCTGCCATGGATAAAGTTGCAGCGCCGGCGGCAAGAAAGCCGCGTCTTGAAATATACGTCATATCGGTCTCCCGGGAGAGCTCTGCTCCCACAATGTCAGATCGGCCCGTGCATGCCGGGCCCTTAAACTTCCGAAAGACCTTCATCGGGCGGACGATCGGTTCGTTCCGGGTCGATGCCGTCTAGGCCGGGTACCTTTGACGGCATCCAACTCGCTGCCAGGAGGATTGGGGCCTGCGCGACCGGCTCCTGGACGAGCCATGTCTTCAACCCTGCGCAGACGAGAAAGCACAGGCCGGAGTCAGCGTTGCACCCTTGAGCATCCCGACAATCCTGCATTGCTTCGCAGGCGCTGACGGCCCCGGAAGCATGAGGCATGGTTGCCATCTCCTGCCCCGTCGCGGCCATGCCCAGCGTGTGCGCCGGCGCCGCACCCGTTGCGGCGAGCAGAGACAAGAGCGTCAGCACGATAGCGAAGAGGCGATGAGGCATGGGGGTCGATGTGTCGAAACAAGACGATCTTGTTTCCGTCCTGAAATCTAAGGTTTGCCGAAAACGCGCCCACGCCGCCACGACCCGCAATGTCGTGGCGGCGCGATGTGGCGATTACTGGCCGCGATCGGCGAGCCACTTCTGCATCATGGCAATCTCGGCCTCCTGCGCCGCGATCACCTCTTCGGCAAGCTTGCGGACTTCCGGATCCTTGCCGTATTCGAGCGCGACCCTGGCCATGTCGATCGCACCCTGATGGTGGGGGATCATGCCGCGCATGAAGTCGACATCGGCATCGCCGGTATAAGGCACCATCATGTTCTTCATCATGGTGTCCATCGCCTCGGTATAGGCCTGGGTCGATGGCGACCCGTCGGCGGGCATCTCCATGCCGGACATATCGTGACCCGGCATGGCATTGCCGTCATTCATCTGGCTCTGGGCGAGCGCGAGACCGCCGCTGATGGCCAGGGCGCCCGCGATGAACATTGGCGTCAGCTTGTTCATGGTCATACTCCTTCAGTTACATGTGCCGGATAGCCGGCTTCTTCGAGAACCTGCTGCAGGTCCGACTGGCTTGCCGAGGTCTCCACTTTGACGGTGCGAGCGGCAGGATTGGTCTCGATCCGGGCGTCGGGATCGACGGACTGGATCGCCTTGGTGACAGACTTGGCGCAACCGCCACAGGTCATGCCCTCGATTCTGAGTTCCATGAGAAGTCTCCTTGGTTCGCTCTCATGGATCGGAAGGTGGGGCTTCCAACGGTGGTAAGGTCAAGGGCTCGCCCGACGGAAAATTGCCTCTTGACCTTCCCATTGTTGGAAGGACCATTTGTAGGTCCGAACTCGAATTCTGACTCAGAAAGGAGGCGGCTATGAATGCCCCTGTTCGAGCTGCGGACATAACCAGCGCAGCAATATCTCTCCCCATCGAGGGCATGACCTGCGCGTCCTGCGTCGGTCGCGTCGAAAGGGCTCTCAAGGCCATTCCGGGCGTCTCGAATGCCGTCGTCAATCTGGCGACTGAAAAGGCCAGCATCACCGCCAGTGCTGCCGTCGATCGCGCCACCCTCGTCAAGGCCGTCGAAGATGTCGGCTATACGGTTCCGGCAAGCTTCATCGCGCCGGCAGCGGCCTCTTCGCTTGAAGTCGCTATCGAAGGCATGACCTGCGCGTCCTGTGTCGGTCGCGTCGAGAAGGCCCTCAAGGCTGTCCCGGGCGTCACCAATGCCGTGGTCAATCTTGCCACCGAGAAGGCGACCATCCAGGGTTCGGCCGATACCGCCGCAGTCATCGCTGCGATCGGCAATGCCGGCTATGAGGCCAAGGTCGTCGCGGCCGCCAGCGTTGGCGGCGGGCAGACCGAAGCGGACGATCGTGCGGAAAAGAAGGAAGCCGAGCGCCGCGAGCTCACCCGCGATTTCACGATCGCGGCGGTCCTGACGGCGCCGGTGTTCATCCTGGAGATGGGATCCCACCTCATTCCCGGCATGCACGAGCTGATCGTTGCGACCATCGGCATGCAGAACAGCTGGTACCTCCAGTTCGTGCTGACGACGCTCGTGCTCTTCGTGCCCGGCATCCGCTTCTACGATAAGGGGCTGCCAGCGCTCTGGCGTCTCGCGCCCGACATGAACTCGCTGGTCGCGGTCGGCACGCTTGCCGCCTACGGCTACTCGCTGGTGGCGACCTTCTCGCCGGGCTTTCTGCCTTCACAGACGGTCAACGTCTATTTCGAGGCGGCAGCCGTCATCGTCACGCTGATCCTGCTCGGCAGGCTGCTTGAGGCGCGCGCCAAGGGCCGAACCTCCGAGGCGATCAAGCGGCTCGTCGGCCTGCAGGCCAAGACCGCCCGCGTGCGTCGCGACGGCAAGTCGATCGACATGGCGATCGACGCTGTGCAGTCGGGCGATATCGTCGAGGTTCGTCCCGGCGAGCGTGTTCCGGTGGATGGCGAGGTCGTCGAAGGCGAAAGCTATGTCGACGAATCGATGATTACTGGCGAGCCGATTCCGGTCTCCAAGACGAACGGCAGCGAGGTCGTCGCCGGCACCGTGAACCAGAAGGGCGCCTTTGCGATCCGTGCGACGGCGGTCGGCGGCAACACGGTCCTGTCCCAAATCATCCGCATGGTCGAGGAGGCGCAAGGGTCCAAGCTGCCGATCCAGGCGATCGTCGACAAGGTGACGATGTATTTCGTGCCGGCGGTGTTTGCGGTCGCGGCCCTGACTTTCGCAGCCTGGTTCTGGTTCGGGCCGTCGCCGGCGCTGACCTTTGCTCTGGTCAACGCCGTCGCGGTCCTGATCATCGCCTGCCCGTGCGCTATGGGGCTGGCGACGCCGACCTCGATCATGGTCGGCACCGGCCGTGGCGCCGAGCTGGGCGTGCTCTTCCGCAAGGGTGAAGCGCTTCAGCTGCTGAAGGATGCCAAGGTCGTCGCGGTCGACAAGACCGGCACGCTCACCGAAGGCAAGCCCGCCCTCACCGATCTGGAACTGGCCATCGGCTTTGACCGACCGCAGGTTCTGGGCCTCGTTGCGGCCGTCGAGGCGAAGTCGGAACACCCGATCGCCCGCGCGATCGTCGATGCCGCAGCTGCCGAGGGCATTGCTCTGCCGGCCGTCACCGACTTCGAGTCGGTGACCGGGCTTGGCGTGAAGGCCAAGGTCGACGGCAAACGCGTCGAGATCGGCGCCGACCGCTACATGGTCCAGCTCGGTCATGATGTCGATGGCTTCGCCAGGGTTGCCGAACGACTCGGCAACGAAGGCAAGTCGCCGCTCTACGCCGCGCTCGACGGCAAGCTCGCGGCGATCATCGCCGTGGCCGACCCGATCAAGCAGACGACGCCTGCGGCGATCAAGGCGCTGCACGGTCTCGGCCTCAAGGTGGCGATGATCACCGGCGACAATCAGCGTACCGCCAGGGCGATCGCCGCGAAGCTGGGGATCGACGTGGTGGTGGCGGAAGTGCTGCCGGACGGCAAGGTTGATGCGGTTCGCCGTCTCAGGGCCGAGCATGGCAAGGTCGCTTTCGTCGGTGACGGCATCAACGATGCTCCGGCGCTTGCCGAGGCGGATGTTGGCCTCGCCATCGGCACGGGTACGGACATCGCTATCGAGGCGGCGGACGTCGTGCTGATGTCGGGCAGCCTGCAGGGCGTGCCGAACGCCATTGCGCTGTCCAAGGCGACGATCGGCAATATCCGGCAGAACCTGTTCTGGGCCTTCGCCTACAACACGGCGCTGATCCCGGTTGCAGCGGGCCTGCTCTACTCGACCTACGACATTCTCCTGTCGCCGGTCTTTGCGGCCGGCGCCATGGCTCTGTCGAGTGTCTTCGTACTGGGCAACGCGCTGCGGCTCAAGACCTTCAAGGTCCCGAGCTGAAACATCCGCGCAGCCGGCCCCATATGACAGGGGCCGGCTGTCAACCGTATGGGAGAGAACAGATGAATATCGGACAGGCTTCCAAGGCATCAGGCGTTTCCGCCAAGATGATCCGCTATTACGAGCAGACTGGCCTCATTCCGGCTGCCGACCGCACTGCGTCCGGCTACCGCGATTACTCGGACACGGACGTCCACATGTTGCGCTTTATCCGACGCTCGCGCGACCTCGGTTTTTCCGTCGCGGAGATCGGCGACCTGCTCGGCCTGTGGCGCGACGAGACCCGCAAGAGCGCCGAGGTCAAGCGTTTGGCGCAAGGCCATATCGACGAGCTCGAGAGAAAGATCAAAGACCTTCAGGACATGTCCCACACGCTGCAAATGCTGGTGAACGCCTGTCACGGCGACCATCGGCCGCATTGCCCGATCCTGCAAAGGCTTGAGACCGATGAGGCGGGTGAAGACTTGTCAATCCACCCGCGCAAGGGAGCGGTCGCAGGCGTAACGCACTGACGAGCGCGCGATGATTGCAACGGCGGATCGGCGGCGAACGAAAGCGTGAAAGGACAGAAGGAGCGAAATTCACCATAACGTCTATCCGAAATCATGCGAGGAACTATGCAAAGTAAGAAAATGCGCCTCTTCTGCGCCGCCACCCTCTTCCTTCTATCGTCCTCGGTCTCTTTTGCGCAAAGCGATTCGCCGGCCGTCAACGTCTACAAAACTCCGTGGTGCGGTTGCTGCAGCGAATGGGCGGAGGCTGTCGGAAGGGCCGGCTACGTGGTGGCATCGTCCGATCTTGAAACGCTCACCGAAAAGCGCAGTGACCTCGGTGTGCCTCAGAATATGGAAGGCTGTCATGTCGCTACCATCGAAGGCTATTTCCTCGAAGGCCATGTTCCGCTCGCCGCGATAGAGAAGCTGCTGTCTGATCGCCCCGATATCGCCGGGATAGCTGTGCCAGGCATGCCAGTCGGATCGCTTGGCATGGGTGATGAGCGCGGAGCTCAATATGATGTCTATGCGGTTCCGCGCGACGGTGATGGGGCGCCGTACATCTTCTATCGGGTCGGAGCTTGATGGAGACGAAACCTTAAGCTCCGGCCTTGGCGAAGGCCAGTTCGGGAGACGCTTCCGAAGATCGGAGTCTGAGTAGTGCTCTAAGACGGCAAGCTAGATAGGTGTTTCCAATTGAGAGGGCCGGCGTCCGACGCAGGCCCTCTTTTATGTCCCTGGCATCGACACTCAACGCGACCGTTTGTCGATCGTGCTGGATTGGCTCTGCCGGCGATGAGGCGTTTGGGAAGAACGATAGCCTCGGTCGACTGCATCGCTTCGAGGTGCCGATCCCGTGTATCCAACGGTCAATCGCATCGTCGCGCGGCCGAGCTTATCCGAGCCTCTGAGCGTCCTTTGGGCGCTTATCCTATCGATCCATCGACCCTGACGCGAGCGTATTAAAACGGCAGGAGAACACTTGACTGTAAACATATGAACACATATTCATGTGTTGGTAGTCAAGCATGGAGTCGATCAGATGTCGAAGGCTTATGAATATTCCCATCCCCCGCACCCCGAGGGTGAGCGGCTTTATCCTCTCGGTTCGAGAAATGACCATTCAGGCCATGATCACTCGCGAGCAGCCGACGATCACAGTGGGCATGCCCATCGTACCAATGGAAGCCCGCATCGCACCGACAGACCTACCGGCGACAACGAGCGGCGCATTCTGACTTCGTTCCTGCTGATTTTCAGCTTCATGGTGGTTGAGGCTGTTGGCGGATATCTTTCCGGATCGCTGGCCCTCATCGCCGATGCGGGTCACATGATGACCGACGCTATTGCGCTGGGGCTTGCATATGTTGCTTTCCGGCTCGGACGCAGGACGGCCGATGGCAAGCGAACCTTTGGGTATATGCGGTTTGAAGTCATCGCCGGCCTCATCAACGCCTTAACGTTGTTCGGCATAGTTGGATGGATCGTATACGAGGCATACCAGCGCTTCCAGCAGCCTCACGAGGTTCTTGCCGGTCCGATGTTTGCGGTTGCGATCGTCGGGTTGCTTGTGAATCTGTTCGTTCTCTGGTTCTTGACGCGCGGGGAAACCGATCACGTCAACGTCAAAGGTGCAGTTTTGCATGTTATGGGAGACCTATTGGGCTCCGTCGGTGCGGTAACTGCGGCAGTAGTCATATGGTACACCGGATGGACCCCGATCGACCCGATACTGTCGGTCTTCGTATCGCTCCTCATCCTGCGGAGCGCCTGGAGTTTGCTGAAGAACACCCTGCACATTCTGCTGGAGGGCGCGCCAAAGGAAGCCGACGCCGATGATATCGCCCGTCACCTCAAGAATGCGCTCCCTTCGATCTCGGACGTCAGCCATGTTCACGTCTGGTCGATAACCTCGGGTCGGACCCTGGCGACGCTTCAGATTACTCCGACCGCGGGGGCCGACCTAATGGCAGTAGTGAGGCGAGTTGAGGAAGAGCTGAAGAGCCGGTTCAACATCGAACACCCTACGGTCGGCATTTTCTCTGGAACAAATCGATGCAGCCTGGAAGACTTCAGGATTGCGGATCCGCATGCGGGTCATAATCACTAGGCGTCGCCGATCCTTTCAATAGCTAAGTAGCCAACGGAAACATGAACCAAGCGACCAATGACATCGCAGTGCTTTCCGAGACATTTCGCCTGCTGGGAGATCCCAGCAGGCTCCGAATTCTGCTGCTCTGCTTAGAGGGGCCCAGGCCGGTAACAGAGATCGCAGAGACGCTGGACCTCTCGCAGTCGCTTGTGAGCCATCACCTTCGTCTGTTGCGCGGGGGGCGCTTCGTGCGCGGCGTTCGGCACTCCAAGCAGGTATTCTATGAAATATCTGACGAGCATGTGAGCAGAATGCTGCAGGATATGATCAGTCATATTGCTGAGGGCTAGCATGTGTCGGTCGCAGACGAGTGGCTTGCGGGAAGCAAAATAAGCAGGCTGTACCGGATAAGGTTCTGACCATTCCTGGCTGATACCGACCCGATCTCGTGCTGCATCTGAGAACTTGTTGCGGTCGATAGGTAGGCGACTGCCTACTATCGGCCCAACCGCGCTTGATCTGCAGGCGCGTCGAATAAAGGCTGAACGATATTGTCATCAGCCCTGCCTGCCATTGCTGCCCAATATTCCGTTCGACTGTTGGTAAGCTCCTTCAGATCAATCCCGCGACATACTGGAACCAACAGCTTGCCTGATACGTATATACCCCTACAGGGTAGGGGTAGGCTATGTGCGACAAAAACTCCAAGGCGACTATCGACGCTCTCACCCGGATCGCAGGTCAGGTTCGCGGCGTCGGCAAGATGGTGGAGGAGGAGCGCTACTGCATCGACATCCTCAATCAGATTCATGCCGTGAAAGCGGCATTGTCGAAGGTTGAGAACCAGGTTCTGAAATCGCATGCGGCTTGCTGTATCGAAGAGGCGATCGCCTCGGGCGACGCCAACCTTCAGCGCACCAAATTCAATGAACTGGTCGAGATATTCGCCAGGGCGAAACTATAGGCCCGAAGGATCTTACAATGCCGAGACATGTCACAAAAGTTGCCGAACTCCATCGGATGGTGATGCCCGATCATACGTGCCCCTACGGGCTGAAAGCGCTCGATCTGCTAAAGCGCGAGGGTTACCAGGTCGATGATCGTCACCTCACCACCAGGGAGGAAACGGACGCATTCAAGGCGAAGCATAACGTCAAAAGCACCCCGCAGACCTTCATCGATGGTCGGCGGATCGGCGGTTACGACGATCTGGTGAAATTCTTCGGCGGCCAGGTCCATGACAAGAATGCCGTGACTTACAAGCCGGTGATCGCTTTGTTTGCGATGGCCGCACTCATGGCGGTGGCTGCAAGCTGGGCCGCGTTCGGGAACATGGCGACCGTACAGGCCGCGGAATGGTTCATCGCATTCGCGATGTGTCTCCTCGCCCTTCAAAAGCTCAAAGATGTGGAAGGCTTCGCCACCATGTTCCTCAACTACGACCTTCTGGCACAGCGCTGGTTGCCATACGCGAAGATTTATCCTTTCGCGGAAGCGCTCGCCGGCATTCTGATGATCGCCGGCTCCCTCATGTGGCTGTCGATCCCGGTCGCGCTGTTCATCGGTGGCGTCGGGGCGATCTCGGTGTTCAAGGCCGTCTACATCGACAAGCGCGAGCTGAAGTGCGCCTGCGTCGGCGGCGACAGCAACGTTCCGCTCGGCTTCGTCTCGCTGACCGAGAACCTGATGATGATCGCCATGGCGCTCTGGATGCTGCTCAAGCCCATGGCGGCAGGCCCCATGGTTATGTGAATCTGCAACACTGGAAGATATGGAGAACAATTATGGCACACGATCACGCCGGACATGGCGGGGCAAGCAGACGCAAATCCGGCACGCATGGTCGGCCTTATCTGATGTTCTGGGTGAACATGGCACTTGGCCTCGTCGTCATGTACGTCGTGATGTTCTCTATGATCGACGGCTGGGGCGACTTCCGAAACAACCTGAACATGTTCTACATGGCCGTCACAATGTGGGCGCCAATGGGCATCTTCATGCTCGCGACCATGCCTGGCATGTATCCAAACCGCGGATTGAACGTGGCGATGTACGTGCTCTTCGCAGTGCTGACGTTAGGATCGTTTTGGGCGACGCGAACTCAGGCGCTCATCGACGATCGTCAGTTTGTGGAAAGCATGATCCCTCACCACTCAGGCGCGATTTTGATGTGCCGTGAGGCAAAGCTTACCGATCCGGAGCTCGTCTCTTTGTGTGAGGCGATCACCACAGCGCAGCGCGAGGAAATCCAGAAGATGGAGAGCATTCGCAGTCGGTTAAACTAAGGCTGTGCCAACTGACTTTGAACAAGCGATCGTACCCAGAATTCCAAAATCGGTTGGATTGGGTGACGCGGCGCAGTGCGGATCCCCTGCTTTGGGTTTTGACTGCTGGAGCACAGTGACACCGGTCAAAGCCTCAAACACCAGCACACGATTTTCGTCTGCGCGGTCTTGACCTTGCAACGGTAGCAAGCCCCATCTGTGTGCAAGCGAACAGAAAAGGAGAACCCAAATGCTTCGCTTCACCGTCCCGAACATGACCTGCGGCGGCTGCGCAAAGTCAGTCACCAAGGCGATCCAGAGCCTCGACGCGAGTGCAGTGATCTCCACTGACCCCTCCAAGCGCGAGGTACTGGTAGACACGAATGCAGCTGAAACTGCCGTGCGCCTTGTGCTCGCCGAAGCCGGTTATCCAGCCAACAGTCTGGCCGCGTGACGCAACCAAGTCCCGGCTCCAAGTGGAACCCTCTTCCTGTGTTGCCGGGACTAACTTACGGAGAATTATGATGAGCGCGGAGAAACGTGCCACTCTCTATCGCATGGACACTCCAGAGTTAACGTGCTCGTTCGGGCTGAAGGCGCGCGACCTTCTCAAAAGTAGAGGGTACTCGATCGATGAGCATGTGCTGACCAGTCGAGCGGAAGTCGACGCGTTCAAGCGGTCGCATGATGTGGCCACCACGCCGCAAACCTTCATCGACGGTGCGCGGATTGGTGGATTTGACGAGTTGCAGGAATTCTTTCGCTCCCCAGACAGTGCATGATCTTGCCAGCGGGCTATCCTGCCTAATTCAGAGGTCAGCGGGGGTTAGCAGTTTTCGCGCTGAGGGCGTTCCCGCACACAGGGTCGAGGCCATGATGGATGAGAATTTTAGTCTGCACATGACCCTAAATCGCTCCTGAGCTATCCCCGATGCGATAAGGCCGGACCTCCCGACTGCGAAATATCGTCAGTGGTAAAAGCATTTAGACGGCACGGCGCTGCGATTCTAGAGTAATCATATTGTACGAGCCTACAGACAGGCAAACTGCACTATGTTGCAGCCGTCGCGCTATAGAGTCTTGACCTTACAACGGTGGGAAGGTGCGTGATGGCGGTTCAGGCCCCATCCGGAGGACGTCATGGCTCAGGACCACAAACATCATCAGGTTGGTGCGCAAGCGCATAACCTCCCTACTTCCCAACACGATGGCTCTCTCGCGAGCGCACGTTCCGCTGTCGATCCCGTCTGCGGCATGCAGGTCGATCCAGCCAACACCAAGCACCGCGCCCAATATGGTGGACAAACCTACTACTTCTGCTCGGAGTCGTGTCGCAGCAAGTTCATGGCTGACCCCTCCAGATATGTGTCACCGCCCAAACCTGCAGCTTCGGAGGTCGCCGAAGGAACGATTTACACCTGCCCTATGCATCCACAAATTCGTCAGGTCGGACCAGGGTCATGCCCGATCTGCGGCATGGCTCTCGAGCCGGAGATGCCGAGCGCCGATACCGGGCCCAGCGCCGAACTCCAGGACATGAACCGACGCTTCCTGGTGAGCGCCGTGCTGAGTGTGCCGGTGATCGTTCTGGGCATGGGAAGTGAATTGCTGGGCCTCCACCGCTTCATCCCCGGGCAGATCAATAACTGGCTTCAGTTGCTTCTGGCGACACCTGTCGTCTTGTGGGCGGGCTGGCCATTCTTCCAACGTGGTGTAGCGTCTGTCAAAAACCGTTCGTTGAACATGTTCACCCTGATCGCCATGGGTGTAGGTGTGGCGTGGCTCTACTCCGTGGTCGCAACATTGGCGCCGGACCTATTCCCTGAGACGACAAGGATGATGGGGGATGCCGTCGCGGTGTATTTCGAGGCTGCATCGGTGATCACAGCGCTGGCGCTGCTAGGGCAGGTTCTTGAGTTGCGCGCCAGGGAGCAAACGTCAGGCGCCATCAAAGCGTTGCTTGATCTCGCTCCGAAGAGTGCCCGTCGCATCAGGCCCGATGGTTCTGATGAGGAGGTTGCCATCGAACACATTGCGGTTGGCGATAGGCTGAGGGTACGCATGGGCGAAAAGGTGCCGGTGGACGGAACAGTTGTCGATGGGCGCTCCGCGGTTGACGAGTCAATGATCACCGGCGAGTCCATGCCCGTCACCAAGGAAGCGGGGGCCAAACTCATCGCTGGTACGATAAACCAGTCAGGCGCTCTGGTCATGGATGCTGCCCGGATCGGGCGCGATACCATGCTTTCGCAGATCGTGCAGATGGTAGCGCAAGCCCAACGTTCACGGGCCCCTATCCAGCGTCTTGCCGACCAGGTGTCCGGTTGGTTCGTCCCCCTGGTTATCGCCATCGCCGTAGTGTCGTTCATCGCCTGGTCGCTCTTCGGTCCAGAACCGCGCCTCAGCTATGGTCTTATTGCCGCTGTGTCTGTGCTGATCATCGCCTGTCCATGTGCCCTGGGGCTGGCAACCCCGATGTCGATCATGGTCGGAGTAGGAAAAGGGGCAAATCTTGGTCTGCTGATCAAGAATGCAGAAGCGCTGGAGCGCCTGGAAAAGATCGACACGCTGGTCGTCGATAAGACTGGCACCCTCACGGAGGGTAAGCCGGCTGTGACAGGGATCGTGACTGTCGGCGGAATGACTGAAGAAGAGCTGCTGCATGCCGCGGCCAGTTTGGAGCGCGCGAGCGAGCATCCTATCGGGCAGGCCATCGTTCGCGCTGCAAATGACCGAAAGCTGAAGCTGTCGGAACCTGGCAACGTCGATAGTCCGGTTGGCCGGGGCTTGAAAGGTACGATCGACGGCAAGAAGGTGCTTATCGGAAGCGCAGGCTTCCTCGAGGCCGAGGGCGTGGCGTTGGGTAGTGCGACAAATGACGCTGACGCGATGCGGACCCGAGGCGCCACTGCTGTGCTGATTGCCATAGATGGAAAGACGGCAGGCGTCATCGGCATCGCCGATCCCATCCGAGCGTCAACCCCTGCAGCCCTCGAAGCGCTCCGCAAGGAAGGCATTCGCGTCGTGATGATGACGGGCGACAACAAGCTGACGGCTCAAGCCGTGGCCAAGGAACTTGGCATTACCGAGATTGAGGCAGAGGTTCTGCCTGAGCGTAAAAGTGAGGTGGTCACGCGGCTTCGGGGCGAGGGACGTGTGGTCGGCATGGCCGGCGACGGCGTCAATGACGCGCCCGCTCTGGCTGCGGCCGATGTGGGAATTGCCATGGGCGGCGGCACTGACGTCGCCATGGAATCGGCTGGCGTCACGCTGCTTGGTGGAGATCTCCTGGGCATCGTCAAAGCCCGCAAACTGTCCGCTGCGACGATGAGGAACATTCGTCAGAATCTGTTCTTCGCGTTCTTCTACAACTCGGCCGGAGTTCCGGTTGCGGCGGGGTTGCTTTATCCGGTCATGGGCTTGCTGCTTTCGCCGGCTTTGGCGGCGCTTGCCATGGCGCTTTCGTCCGTCAGCGTGATCGCAAACGCATTGCGCTTGCGATCGGTGAAGATTTAAGGGGAGAATGCTTGTGGCGAGGTTATGCGGCTCGCCACAAGCAGCTGAAAATCTTTAAGGCCCTACACCAGCGCGTACTCAGTCCGCAGGTGAGCCGCTGTCTTCTTCGTCAAGCAAAGCTGCGTTGGCGCCAGTAGCCGATAGACGAACAGTGTCATCTTCGACCCCCACGACCAGGCCGGCGGGGATGTAGTGGTGATGGTCAGAATGGTGTCCCATTCCAGCTGGCTCAAGCTTGATGCGGTCGTTGGAAACCGCCGCCACTTTGCCAACCGGAACGTCGTCCGCGCCCAAGACGGTCATGCCAGGACGTACTGCGGATAGATCATGCATGCGACTAACTTTCTCAATGCGAAGAGAGTCTCCGGATACTGCTATCGTATGCGGACGGTAACCCCAAATCTACAGCTAGACGTCAGATCGCAGTTGGGGCTGCGATCTGACGAGCCTGCCGCGCGGAAGCCGGTACCTGCACCTCACGGGGTCATGCCAGATCGAGGCTTCACTCCCATGCCGGGCGGCACGGGGACCAGTAGAAGTGGGCTTCTCAAGGCTAATGCTGGACTGCCACGCTTGTCGGCGCGGCGGATGCTCGAACGACGATCGGCGTGCCATCTGGAACGCGACTGTGAAGATCGATCACGTCCTGGTTGAATAGCCTGATACACCCGCTCGAGACGGCCTTGCCGATGCTCAACGGCTCATTCGTGCCGTGGAGACGGTACAGGGTGTCTCGCCCATTCTGGAAGATGTAGAGGGCCCGCGCGCCAAGGGGGTTGGTGAGGCCCGGCGGCATACCCCCGTTGGCGATACTATAGGGCTCCAACTCCGGCTGGCGTGCGACCATCTCGTCCGGTGGCGTCCAGCGCGGCCAGGCACGCTTGTATTGTATAACGCCTTGACCGGACCATTCGAACCCGTCGCGGCCGACACCTACGCCGTAGCGCAAAGCCCGACCTCCCTCCATCACGAGGTAGAGAAACTTAGCGTGCGGATCGACGACAACCGTTCCGGGCCGCTCTGAATCCGAATAGGCGACGGGCTGGCGAAGAAGCTGGGGATCGATCTTGCTGGTGTCCACAGGCGGAATTTGGAACGGTTCGTCGTGAATGCCGGCGTACATCGCCGCAAATTGCGGATCGATTGACCACTGGCGGGGTGCGCGCTGGGCGTTGGATTGGCCGTTGGCCGTAACGCTGCCTGCGAGGAACGACGCCGCTCCCAGCAGAAATATTCTGCGATTGAGAAAGGCAGTGGACATGCGTTTGGAATGACGAGGATTGTCGGTCATGGGGATGCTCCCGATACAGTATCAAAGCGGCTGGTCGTGCGAGTTCACGCAGCGCTTCGAGGCGGTCGATCGAGAGGCGGCAATATCCATTCGGTCAGTATGCTGCCGGAAAAGTTGGCGAGCACACCCTCGCCCGGTCTTGGCAGAAAGTCGTAGGCGAGAACGTGCGGGAGGCTCCAGCAAGAACCAGGACCCTGGCAAGTTCGGCCGCTTCCGGAAGTATCGCCTGCGCGACGGTCGGCGTCGTGACTGTCGATCACCTCTACCTGGCGATTGTTCTGCTCCGGGAACGCGGGGGTGAAATCGGTGGCGGGCGCCAAGCTTAAGCTCAGAACGAAGCATAGCAGCGCTCTTCCACACCAAGCCACCATCAGGTCGATCACGTTCGGCAAGCCTCCTTATTGCCGGTGTCTGTCAGCTTCCGCACACGGCTGAAAGTGAGTTTCAGCAGCGTGGCATGAAGGTAAGAGCGAAATAGGGAAACTCGTGGACGATGAGTGCTGAACCTCAGGCGCACGACGCAAGATTGCGTCATCAGGCAGAGACGGCGAGAGATAAGAAGGAATGCACGTCCGAGGTTGCGCGTTCTTGACCATCTCAGGCCGTCCTTGGTTGTGTTCGCAGGGCTTGTTTACGCGTCGATCGCCACAGATGCGCAGAAGCCGTGATCCGCAGTGCCAGGATCAGTCCGATCAGCACGAGGTACCAGGGTTGAAGCGGGTTCGGTGCCGGCGTCTGACGGTGATAATCGAGAAACTGAAGAAACAGAAAGTATGCTGTGTGCACCACAACCAGCGCCCACAGCACATAGGCAGCGCGCTGTACGAACTTCCAGATAGCACCGCCCAGCAGGCGAACGAGTCGGTTGGATGAGGTGAGTGCAAGCACAAGTCCGTAGATGAGCGCCAGAACGCCGATTGCATTGGCCAGTCCGAAACCGTGCTGGACCATGACATAGCGGCCGAGGCCTGGATGAAACTCGAACCCGAACAGGCGCGCGAAGTCCCAGACGGTCCAGCCGCCGAGAATGATCACTGTGTGCACTGCAGCCAGCGTGACGGCGTAGATGCCAAGTTCCCTGCGGAAGGGGATGAGGAAGCGCAAGCGCGGCCAAATCTGCGCTGTGGGCCCGATTGCCATCGTGATGGTCAGCAACACGAACGATGCATCGGCCGTCGCTCGGTTCCACCGGTGCATGTCGCTCCATTGGCCGTG
>NZOF01000193.1 GCA_002695185.1 Erythrobacter sp. | reverse complement strand
GATGAATGGACAGGTTCCGCCTCATGCGGGCATTGTAGGATGAGGCAGGAGAAATCGCCAAATTCCAATATCAAACAAATTGTTTTGCTAGCGGCCTCCCCAACAGGGTGCCCCTTTTCGGTCATTCAGCCAATTGCACCGATCCGCAATAATAACGACCGACTGCGGACAGACAGCGATAATTTAACTGCAATCACCGCGAGCGACGAGCAAGCATCGGCAAATAACCGTTGCATCATAAAGCAAATCTACAATGATAGATGCCCAATCCTTAGGGTCGTCACTCAAAGACGGAGGGTTCTATCATGAAAGCATATGCCAAGGCGATGATGATTATTGTTTCTGCAACCTCTCTCGCCTCATGCGGACACCGATGGGTTTCGCCGAGATCTACCAACCCCCTTATAGAAGATCGAATTGGCTTCAGAAGCACCGATGACCCGGGCATGTCCGTACTTGCAAGCAGGGCAGATCGAAGAACTATCCTTATTTTCGGCGAAGGCAAAGTTTGTGCAGAACCATCACCCGACGTCGCCGAAGCTATCTATCAGCAAACAGTAGCTGAACTCGCAGTCAAAGAAGGCCTAAACGCAGCAGCAGGCAGCGTTCTTCAAACCGCTATCCAACAACTCACCCGCCGATCTCAGGGCTTGGATTTCTACAGGAGCGGTGTCTTTGCCCTCTGCCTAATGCATTACAATGGCCACATCAAAAGCGAAAAGAATTACCTCGAGCGCTACGACGAGCTCTTAGATACAGCCGCTAAACTAACTCTCGCTGAAATCGAAAAGCTTCCAGAAATCGCCCAGACGATCACACAGGTCAGTACCCCGGCGCAGCCAGTTGGCGGAAGAATATCGGCCCCCGCAGCCGAACCGAAGACGGCCGAAAGTGAAGCGGAAGATGCCAATCCAGCCGATGATCAAGCGGCTGCAGACCAGCCCTAGCGCCAGAGCCCAAATCTCTTGCAGCATGGCTGAGTTAACCGCTTCTTAGCCATGCTGCTTTACCGGCTGGAAAATGTTCATACCATCGCTCCGCCGCGCCTTCGTCCAATTCCTTGCCGATGAAAGCGGAGCAAGCACAACCGAATATGCCCTGCTGATTGCCCTCATCGGTGCCGGTCTGGCATTCCTGGCTGCGCCCATCGGCGGCGAGCTATCGCAAGAATACGGTGCAATCGGATCGGAAATTGCCAATTCGGCAAAATCTGGAGGCGCCGGAACCGGTGATGGACCGGATACTCCAATTGGAAATCCTGATAGCGCAGCGCCCGATGGAAGTGGAAACGGCGCCCAGTCCGGCAATGGAACCAGCTCGCCGACCGGAACCGGCCAAGGATATCCAAGCGGACAGAGCGGTGACAATACCGCCGACGGCGAAGGTGGGCGCCTTATTCTTGAAGACACGCCCTAACCGCTGACTTGGATGGAACTGGGACTCCGTCGGTAGAGAACCGGATAGAGGGGAAAACCGCGTAACGCGGACAAATCCTCTGCCTTCACTACGCAGGAAAATCCATGCCCATCACCCGCGAAGAAATCACCCTCGATACCGAGGGCAACGGCGAGCGCATACGGTCGCTGGAATTTGACATAGCCGACGCCCCCATGCTTCGACATGCAATGTCGATCGCCGTCGCCACCGCGATGATGTGCAGCGGCGCTCAGGCCCAAGCACGCCTCCGCTACTACCAGCGCAAGTTCACCGAGCTTTGCCCGCCAGGCTACCAGCATCTGCGCCGAGAAGAAGACCTCAGTGAGATAGCGATCGCCATGAACGACGCTCCCACATGGTCCATCGAATTCGAAGCACGCCCTTGGAGAGACGAAGGCGAAGCAGTCATTCGCGTTGGCAGCCGATCCTGGTCTGTCTGGAGCATTTCGCGCCCGAACCTTGAACAGCTTACCAGCTGTATCAATGCCATCGCGCCTCTTTCGTGCATGCAAATCGACCCCACGGCCGAAGAGCCCCAGCCGCGCTAAATCGCGCGATCCCACGCATCTCAGTGCTTACAGAACCTATCTCGTCATTACGATCAGGAACGACTTTTGGCGGCTCTCCCCGGTCAATCCTATAATTTCCCTGAATTGGGTTGCTTGCAGATGCCTAGCGCGCCCCAGATCCAAGCCGAGCAGCAGCCCACAAACACAACAACCTAAATCGCCGGAGATCCCATGCAGAGACTGAATTACTGTACCCAGGCAATCCAGAGCCTGCGCAAACACGAAAAAGGAAGCGCTGACTTTCCGCAAGTGCTCAAGGTTTGCGAGCTAATCGCCCTCTCGGAAAAGTTCGTCCTGCCCGAAAACGGGGAGCTCATACATTCCTGGGGGCAGATGCCAGACAGTCTGCCAGCTGGTCGCCTCCCTTATCCTTTCACAGCGATCGAGACGCAGTGGACGCGCGATTCAGCAACGATGATGGACAGCCTGCAGTCCGAACATCAAAGCAAGCTGTCCGAGGTCTCAATGCATACATCAACGCGAAGGATCAGTCTTTCCTTTGAGGTGAATCGCGAAATCCTCGGCGAAATTACCGACGATCACGAAAAGCTGAAAAAGGCCCCGAGTGCGCTGAAATACGCCAGAGGAGAACGAGTGCAGGCGCCTGTCGGACGAATAACCATGTCGATCTATTACCTCGATCCCATCAAGCGGTGGGAGATCGTTCCAGCGGGTCTATTCCAGAGCTACGATCCGAACCTGATTGTTCAAAAGAGCGAAGACAGCGCCTACCAGGACGATATCATCGCGATGCTGAAGAAGCATGGCGTCGACACAAAAGGGTCACGCAAAGGCATCCCTTATGTGCCTGTCGTCATTCTCCCCACGAGCTATCAGCGTAACTACGGCATTCGCGGTAATACGGCGTTGCAGGGCGTGCATCACGACGTTGCCAACGAGGCAAACTGGATCCAGGATCTCGTTACGGCCCTGTCGTGCCAGAATGTGAAGACCGAACGTTGTGAGCCATCGGCCTTCCTTCAAAAGGAACGTAAAAGGGCCAAGAAGCCGCCCCTTTTCTCCTTCCATTACCTTACGGTTTCGGGGAGCCAGGTCGGAGCTAACCGGGCTGACGGAACTGGCCAAGGCCATGCATCTCCGCGAACCCACCTGCGCCGCGGACATGTAAGGCGACTGTCAGATGGACGCACGACTTGGGTGAATGAGGCGATCATCAATCCGGGCAACGGCTTCGCCGACAAGGTCTACAACGTTAGATAGCTGAATTCTGCTACCGGACTATGGGGCGGTGACAGGGCAACGTCACCGGAGGGGGCGTCCATTCAACGCGTCTAGCCGGACGGTGACGTTACCCATAGATTTCGAACCACACCAATGGAGAGACGAGGACTTGAGCAGCTTATCCGCTGTATCGATGCCATCGCGCCTCTTTCGTACCCGCAATCCGAACCTACGACCGAAGGCCCAGCCGCGCTAATCGCGCGCTCCCACGCATCTCCCAAACCAGAGAAGTAACCCATGACAATGCTCGACCTGTTCGCGCAGCCTGAAGTTGCGCGCCCTGCAGACGCTCCCATCCAATATAACGCGTCGCTCAGCCAGTTCATGACGCCGAGCTGGGCCGCAGAGATGATCGTCCAGCACGCTCTGCCTAAATTCGAGACCGGCGCTGTCGTAATCGAACCTTCTGCAGGCATCGGCCGCTTTCTTGACGCCTTGCCTGACAACTATCGAGGCATAGGCGTGGAGATCGATCCGAAGCTCGCTCAGATCGCACAAGGCAAAGGGCACGAGGTTCATGTCGGAGACTTTCGATCCATCGAGCTACCCGTCGACCGAGCCGATTGCATCCTTGGCAATCCGCCTTTCGAATTCGACATCTTTGACGGATTCCTCAATCGCTCCCACAAGCTTCTCGACGACGGTGGACAGGTCGTCATGCTTCTACCCGCTTACTTCTTCCAGACCGCCGGCAATGTCGTACGCTGGAACCGGGAATGGTCGCTCTCTCAGGAAATGACGCCGCGTAACCTGTTTTGCGGACTGAAGCTGCCGCTTATGCTGGCACGCTTCACCAAGGATCCGCAGCCCTCGCTTAGCGGCCTCATCCTCTATCACGAAACAGCAGCCATCAATGATATGCCCAAGATCTACCGAACCGCCCTGGCGGAAGGGCGCTCAGGCTGGGCTGCATGCATCGAACAGGCACTGAGGAACCTTGGCGGAAGCGCCCCACTCCAAAGCATCTACCGCGAGATCGAACCGCGCCGTCCCACCGCCAATAAATTCTGGCGGGAGAAGGTCAGGCAAGTCCTCCAGCAGCGTGGACAGCGCGCCGAAGATGGTCGATGGAAGATGGCCGCATGAGCAAAATCCAACCTGACCTGTCCAGCGTTGCCTCAAAGGGCCTATGCGCCCTTGCCGACGCACTTACAGCCATCGGCATTCCGACTGCAGAACGCGCGGGCGCCACAGGCTTCCTCAAAGGCGTCCGCATAGAAAGCGGTTCGATCTTTTATGATCCGTCCGCAGCTGTTTCCGACATTCTGCATGAAGCAGGTCATATCGCAACGATGCCCCCTGCCGGCAGGCCTCACGCCAATGGCGACATCGTTACCGCTCATCGCTTCCTTGGAGCGCTTCTGGAAGAGCGCATGCAGGAGGTCTTGCATGACGATTTCATCCATGCGTGCCTGCAGTGCTCAGACCCAGAAGCCACTGCATGGGCCTACGCCTTTGGCACTGCCTGCGGCTACACACCTGACCAGATCATCTGCTCGAAGCAATACGACGGGCAGGGCGACGCTGTCAGGCTCGGGTTAGGCATGGGCCAATACGTCGGCATAAACGGCCTCCGGGCCGCTGGCTTTTTGGGTAGCATCCGCGAATTTCCGAAGCTTAAAAAGTGGATGCAGGACGCCATATAATTCTGTTCCCAGCCGCAGAGGAGGTATCATCCGCTACGAAGGAAAAGCCATGAGGTCAGCGACAGTCATCGATATGGCATCGAGGCGCATACTCACCTCTCAGCGCCGTCAAGAAGGCCAAGCAGAACACCACGGCATCTTCCGGACCGCCCGCCAAGCAGGTGCCTATGTCTATGCCATGTCCGCCAAAATGCCGTCTCTCGAGGACTCCGACGTCAACGGCTGGATCGCCGCTCGCGACATCATCACGGCGACCTATCATCACTTCGACGATCTCGCCCAAACCGATAGCGTGACCTTGGCTATTGCGCGCACGTCGCGACTGATGCCTCATTATATCGGCCGGGAAATCACTGGCCATATCGACGGCCGCACACAGCGCATCGAGTTTTCCATCTCCTCGCGAGTTATCCAGATCGGCTTTTCAGACGACGCCAGTTCCACCGACTATGTTTTTGGACGGTTTGAAGAGAGCTACATTCCCATCGACATGCAGGTGCAAGGCAAAGGTCGATGACCTTTCTTACCGTCATAATACAATCATTAGATCGGTGTGCATTTCCGCAGCCGCGCAGGAACGCAACCAAATGAATTCGCGATACAATCCGAACATCGGCTCTCATCACGGCGAGATGGCTCGCCTGGTCCGAAATCCTTTCAGATCGAAATACATGCGCGGCAACTTCGATGCTGCAGTCGCGACCTACGACAGCAGGCACAAGGATTTCATCCATCCATCTGGGATACGCTGCGTGGGAAATGCATGGGCGACGCATTTCTGGCGCGGGTTCGACGGCATTCAATCCGATTATTCAGGCATCAAGGACAGCGCCGCTTACGCTTTCTACCGTGCCGGACAAGCGGTTGCAGAAGCCATCCAGTCGGCCGACGATCGCTAAAAGCGGCGCACACTGCTTAAACCCACGAGAGTTCCATGAACCATAATTTTCAAACGCCCGGCTATGCCGCGGCGAAGCTTGTCGTTGACGCCGTCGTGATGGCCGATGATTTTGATTACGCAGAAGCTAGATCGAGCGCGCTCCCGATCACTAATTTCGAGGTCGCGCGGATTGCGATGGCCCTATATCTCGCGCACAATCTCAAGATCGCCGTCACAGAAAAGGCCTTCAGAGATCGGTTCAACCCCGACGATCTCCAGGCATTTCTCGAGTATTATGGCACTCGAAAAGGACAGATCGGATATTTTGCCGGTCCAATCGGGTTGAAGGCCCTTAAGAAGGCTCATTTCAGTCCTGCTGGATCGGGCCAATTCACCGCCCCCCGGCTGCCCTCGATCCGTTATGACGTCCTGCGCGACGAACTGACAGACCAAGCATTGGATAACCGCCCGGAAGCCATGAGTGCTTTCGCCGCATATCTCGACCTTTCAAAGACCTCGCTGAAAACCGTCGGGCTTTCTCCGGATCTTATCGATGTCGGCGACATTCTTTCTCGCGCGAAGCGAAAACCGGGGTGGCTTGGACATGGCGATTCCATAGAGAGCACGGTTCGCCTGCCAGGCACCAGCATTGTCCTGCAATTCTCCATGAACCCGTATGAAGGCGATAAGGCCGGCGAAGCCATGGCTGTCGGTCTAGCCGAGGCTATGCAGCATACGAATGAGATCGCGATCGTCATGCAGAGGCTCGATGAGGTCGTGAGAGCCCATGATCCTGCAATTGCGCCTGCACTCACGGTCCAATGGACGAACAGCTATCTTGAATCAGGTTCCATCTACGTCTCGGCCTTTTTCGACGACATCGACGAAAACCTGAACGATCATGTTCGCTATCATCCAATCGGCAGTCTGATCGTGAAGGGTAAGACGCCAGACGAACTTCACAGCCAACTCGATCATCCAAGACCGGGCAAGGACCTTCTATCCGCACTAAAATACGGACTTCTCCAGGTCCGTAAGCGCCGAAAGAAACGCCTACAACTTCGGAAAAAGATCGGCAGCGATGTCGTGCTAGTCGATCCCATCACCGAGCACCTGCTTGAGCTCATTGAGCCGGAGAGGGAGGGTTTTACCGAATTGGCACTTCGCGGCGATGCGCCGAAACGAAGCATCGCGCACTCGATTGTTTCCTCGGTATCCGCAGGGCGCCCCGTCAAATCGAACCCGGAAAAGACCAGCCGCATGCTGTCAGTCTCGTTCCGCCTCAAGGAAGCACGCCTTCGCTCCCGCATTGCGCTGAACGAAGATACCGAGTGGGCACATGACCGGATCATAACCAAAGCCCTGCCGGAATCGATCATTCAGAACCTACAGGGAAAGGAGGCACACGAAGTCGTGAGCCATCCTTTCACCCAGTATCTTGGCAAGGTGATCCGAGCTCGAACCATTGCCGGAGGTAAAACGGAGATCCAGTTCGACCTCAGCGAACGAGCGATCAGCGTTCCATCCCGCCCTGCATAAGCGCAGCCGCCAAGCCAACAGGAGCCGATCGCTGGTCCTTACTGGATCTCTCTACCTGCGTCTCCGGCATCTTCCGCGACGTGCCCCCGTTCCGGCCGTCAAGATAATCGGCATCCGACTGGATCTGATCCAGACTACGCTTTCGAACACTTGCCAGATCAGCAGCGCGTCCTTCCAGCACTGCCTGGCCGGGAAGGGGGATGTACCTAATCTGGATCCCGCTGCCATTCTTTCTCGCAGACTGGGCACCGAACTCCGAAGACCAGCCTTCGGCTTTCGACCAGCGATCGAGCGCTTCTTTGTCCGACCCTCGATGATCGATCCGGCGAACGTCCATCACCTTCACAATGACACTTCGCCCCTTGTTTCCTTTTTCCTCGTAGAAGCGAACGTTAGACCCTTCCTTGATGCCGGCCCATTTCTCTGTTCCCTGCCAGCGATCATAACGCGTCGTCGAAGTCCGCTCGCCGTCGAGAATGGCCTCAAAGGTGGAATACCCCGGGCCCTGAGCCTTCAGATCGTCGCGGGCGCTCTGACCATATTTGAAATACATGCTCGCTTCTGCCGCCACCGGGACGTCAGCGAAATATTCATCCCT
>NZOF01000192.1 GCA_002695185.1 Erythrobacter sp. | reverse complement strand
CGCAGGGAGAGGCAGCGTTTCAGCTCGGGGAGGGCGGCTGCATGCAAGGGCATCGCATACGACCAGGGTCCGGTGAACGTGCTGGCCGGCGAGACGCACCAGCCCGAGCACCTCGCCCGCCATCCCTTCGGCAAGGTGCCGGTGCTCGACATCGACGGGATGCGCCTGCGCGAGACCGAGGCGATCGCCCGTTATCTCGAGGCGCGCAACCCCGATCAGGCGATGTGGCCGGCCGATCCCAAGCGCCGCGCCAAGGCCGACGAGACGGCCGCGCTGATCGGCAACTACGGCTATGGCGCGATCATTGGCTTTGTCGCCTACCACCTGTTCCCTGATCTGGTCGGCGGCAAGAACGAAGATGCGCGGCGGCAGAACCTTGACGCCGCGGTGCGCCTTGCCGGGCTTGTGATCGAGAACCGGGGCGGTTCGCTCTGGCTCGCGGGGGATGCTCCGGGCTATGCTGATTATCTGCTTGGCCCGCTGGTCGCCTATGCCACGATGACAGAGGATGGCGGCGCGCTGATGGCGGTGCCGGGCATGTCCGACTGGTGGACGCAGCTGGCCGCCGATGCGGCCTTCACGGCCACCGCCCCGAACCTGGGCTGAACCGACCAAGGAGGTTATGATGATCACGCTGACGATCAACGGCGCGCGGCGCGAGGTATCTGCCGCGCCGGACACGCCGCTTCTGTGGGTGCTGCGCGACGAACTGGGCCTGACTGGCACCAAGTTCGGCTGCGGCGTGGCGTCCTGCGGCGCCTGCACGGTGCATCTGGACGGGGTGCCGGCGCGGTCCTGCCAGAGCGCGGTGGGCGATCTGGAGGGGGTGGAGATCACCACCATCGAGGGCGCGTCCGATGCCGCCGCAAAGGCGGTCCGCGCCGCCTGGGTCGAGATCGAGGTGCCGCAATGCGGCTATTGCCAGTCCGGGCAGATCCTGTCGGCCGCGGCGCTTCTGGCCGGGACGCCGAAGCCGACCGACGCCGACATCGACGCGGCGATGGAGGGCAACCTCTGCCGCTGCGCCACCTATGCGCGGATCCGCAAGGCGGTCCACCGCGCCGCTGAGATCATGGAGGGCTGACCATGCTGGACCGGATCATCGCGGGGGCCGTTCCCGCCGTTCGCGCCGCGCCGCTGTCGCGCCGTGGCTTCCTGAAACTTTCCGCCGGTGCCGCGGGCGGGCTGATGCTGGGCGCGGCGCTGCCCGTAGGGCGGGCGGCCGCCGAGGGGGCCGCCGAAGGGCTAGCCACGCCCTTCGTCCATATCCGCCCCGACAACAGGGTGGTGGTGATCGTCAAGCACCTCGACAAGGGCCAGGGCACGGCGACCGGGCTTGCCACGCTGGTGGCCGAGGAACTTGATGCCGATGCCGCGCAGGTCACGACCGAATTCGCCCCCGCCAATACCGCGCTTTATGCCAACACGTTGATGGGGGTGCAGGGCACCGGCGGCTCGACTGCCATGGCCAATTCCTGGCAGCAGTATCGCGAGGCGGGCGCCACCGCGCGGGCCATGCTGGTGGCCGCCGCGGCCGAGACCTGGGGCGTGGATCCTGCCGTCGTCACCGTGGCGGGCGGCCGGGTCAGCGCCGGGAACAACAGCGCCACCTTCGGCGACCTGGCCGAGGCCGCGGCGCGTCAGACGGTGCCCGGCGAGGTGACGCTTAAATCGCCCGATCAGTGGGTCTATATCGGCAAGTCTTTCCCCCGCGTCGATGTGACGCGCAAGACGGAAGGCAGCACGGGCATGTTCGGCATGGATGCGCGGATCGAGGGCATGGTCCATGCCGTCAGCCTGCGCAGCCCGCGCTTCGGCGGCACGCTTGCCACGCTCGACGACAGCGCCGCCCGCGCCATGCCCGGCGTGATCGACGTGATCCGCCTGCCCGACCGCGCCACCGTCATCGCCGAAACCACCTGGGCTGCGATCCGGGCGCGCGACGCGCTGGTGGCCGAGTGGGATTTCAGCGCGGCCGAGAACCGTGGCACCGAGGAGCTGCGCGCCGAATACGCGGCGCTTCTCGACCGCGAGGGCACGCAGTTCCACGCGGCCGAGCCCACGGGCCGAGAAGCCGCGCAGGTGATCGAGGCGGATTATTTCTTCCCCTATCTCGCCCATGCGCCGATGGAGCCGATCGACGTGACGGTCCGCTTAGACGGCACGGCAGCCACCTTCTGGACCGGCTCGCAGATCCAGACCCTCGATCAGAACATTGGCGCGCAGGTCCTGGGCATCGCCCCCGAGGCGGTGACGATCAACACGCTCTGGGGCGGGGGGTCGTTCGGGCGGCGGGCGATCTATGACAGCCACTACGTCGCCGAGGCGGCGATGGTGGCGAAGGCCTGGCTCGACGCGCATGGCGAGGCGCGCCCGATCAAGCTGGTGTGGACGCGCGAGGACGACATCCGCGGCGGCTACTACCGCCCGATGCACATGCACCGGGTCCGCGCCGGACTGGACGCCGAAGGCAACATAGCCTTCTGGCAGCACCGGGTAGTGGGTCAGGGCATAATGCTGGGAACGGCCTTCGAGCCTTTCGCAGTGAAGGACGGGGTGGACAGTTCCTCGGTCGAGGGGCTGGGCGAAAGCTCGCCCTATGCGATCCCGGGCTGGACGGCGGACGTGCATCATCCGCGCGTCGGCGTGCCGGTGCTGTGGTGGCGCTCGGTTGGCCATACCCACACCGCCTATGTCGTCGAGACGATGATGGACGA
This sequence comes from Erythrobacter sp., assembly GCA_002695185.1. The sequence goes on along the minus strand of NZOF01000192.1, from coordinate 15,306 downwards.
GCTGGCACAGGCGGCCGGTGCCGACCCGGTGGAATTCCGCCTGCGCTACCTTGCCGATCCCCGCGCGCGCGGCGTTCTGGAAATGGCCGCCGACAAGGCCGGCGCCCTGCCCGAGGGGCTGACGCGCGGCATCGCGGTGCACAAGAGTTTCGGCTCCTATGTGGCCGAGGTGGCCGACGTGAGGATGCGCGAGGACGGCAAGGTCAAGGTCGTGCGCGTGACCTGCGCGGTCGATTGCGGCGTACCGATCAACCCCTCGAACATCCGCGCCCAGATCGAAGGCGGTCTGGGCTACGGCCTGTCGGCGATCCTTCGCGAGGAGATCACCCTGACCGAGGGCGAAGTGGACCAGTCGAACTTCTACGACTACACGCCCCTGCGCATCACCGACATGCCCGAGGTCGAGGTGCATATCCTGCCTTCTACCCAGGCCCCCACCGGTATCGGAGAGCCCGGCACCCCGCCGATCGGCCCCGCCGTTGCCAATGCCGTGCGCCGGGCGACCGGGCAGGCGGTGCGCGAGCTGCCCTTTTCGCGGCACGGCCTGGCCTGACCCCGGTCGTAGGGCCGCAACGCCACGGGCGCACCCGGACCGGGTGCGCCCTTCCTTCTCATGCCAAAACACGGATGCAGATCATGCAGCTCAACACCAATTTCACGCGCCCGACGGTTGTCCACGGCAGCCGGCTCGATTGGGTGCCTAGCCCGGCCGCGGGGGTCGAGCGCAAGATGCTTTATCGCGACGGTGCCGAGGTCGCCCGCGCCACCTCGATCGTACGCTATGCCCCCGGCAGCGCCTTTCCCGAACATGTCCATACCGGCGGCGAGGAAATCCTGGTGCTGGTCGGCACCTTCCAGGACGAGCACGGCGACTATCCCGCCGGGAGCTATTTCCGCAACCCACCGGGCACTCGCCACAGCCCCGCCGCTGCCGAAGGCTGCGAGATCTTCGTGCGGCTCTGGCAGTTCCGCGCTGGCGATACTGCGCAGATCGCGTTGCCGCCCGGACAGGCTGAGGGTGTCCTCTTCGACGACGGGTTCGAACGGGTCGGCATCGAGACCTGGGACGGCACGATCCGGCGCGACAACCCGCGCGGGCTGGAAATGATGGTGCTGTCGGGCAGCCTGCGCGTCGGGGGCGAGGAACTGACCGCACAGAGCTGGCTGCGCCTGCCTGCCGGGCTTGCCCTGGTGGCCGAGGCCGAGGGCGCGGGGGTCTGGCTCAAGGATGCGCCGCTACAACACGCCGATGTGCTGCCCCTGCCGGGTGCGGCGGCATGACCGAAGGCCGCATCGCTGTCGTTGGGGCCGGGCTCGCTGGGCTGAACGCGGCCCGGCTGCTGTGGCGGGCCGGCGCGGATGTCCGGCTCTACGAAGCGCGGCCGCGCCTTGGCGGGCGTATCCTGACCGTCGGGGCGGATGGCGCACCCGGTGCCGGCTTCGATTTGGGCCCGTCCTGGTTCTGGCCCGACATGCAGCCCGAGATCGCCGCGCTGGTGGCGGAACTCGGCTTGGCCTGCCAGAGGCAGGATGAGGCTGGGCAGATGCTTTTCGAGCGCCATCCGCAGGAGCCACCTTTGCGCGTGCCCCATCCCGGTAGCGTCGCGTCCTGGCGGATCGCGGGCGGGACGGGGGCGCTTACGCAGGCGCTGGCCGCCGTGATCCCGCGCGACCGCATCCGCCTCGGCGCGCCGGTCCGGCGGCTGACGCGGGCCGAGGATGCGGTCGTCCTTACCCTGCCCGAGGGCGAGGTGCGGGCCGATCACGTCATCCTGGCACTGCCACCCCGGCTGATCGCGCAGGGCCTGACGCTCGATCCGGCACCCTCTCCGGGCGTGCTCGATCTGTGGCGCCGGACGCCGACCTGGATGGCTCCCCATGCCAAGTTCCTCGCCGTCTATCCGAGGCGCTTCTGGCGCGAGGCCGGCCTTTCGGGAGGGGCGCAAAGCCTGGTCGGCCCAATGACCGAGATCCACGACGCCACGAGCAGCGCGGGCGAGGCGGCGCTGTTCGGCTTCGTCGGGCTTTCCGCTGCCGGGCGTCAGCAGATCGGCGAGGCGGCGGTGATCGCGGCCTGCACCGCGCAGCTTGTGCGCCTGTTCGGATCGGCGGCCGCCGAGCCGCGGTCGGTGCGGCTGAAGGACTGGGCGGCGGACGTCCTGACCGCGACCCCGGGCGACCTGACTGACCCTGGCCATCCGGCGCCACAGGTCTTCGCCCTGCCTGCGCCCTGGTCGGATCGTCTGACCCTTGCCGGCAGCGAGACCGCGCCCCGCAATCCAGGCTACCTGAACGGCGCGGTAATCGCCGCGCATGCGGCGGCGGGCCGGGCCGCGGCGCTGTGCTCGGTCTGACCTCGGCCGGTCCGGCGGGCGCTCAGGTTCTGGCCCGCCACATGAACCAGGTCGGTACGAGCGCCAGAACGAAGATCGCGAACACTACCATGAAGCCGTCCTGAAACGCAGCGTTTGATGATTGGATCACCACGGTCTGCCCCAGAAATGAGGCTGCGGCCGGTAGGAGCTGCGTGTCTGGCAGCCCTGACGAATGCATCAGGCCGGCGACTTCGCGCAGAAGTTCCATCGTGGTGGTATTGTCGCTGGTTTGCGTGGCTGCAAAGGCATCGGCGTGCATGACTGTGCGCCGCTCAATGAACACAGTGAGCAAGTTGACCCCGAAGGCGCCGCCGAGCTGGCGGATGAAGTTCGATGCCCCAGAGCCCTGCCCCAGGAGATGCCGGGGCAATACTTTCAAAGCTCCTGAGGAAATTGCCGGGAACACCAGCCCTAGACCCACCCGGGAAATCACGGTCCACCAGGCAAGTGTCCAGAATGTCGTGTTGATATTCGCATCCGCCATCAGCCACGAGGACCAAGCGAAGATCGCCATGCCGATGCCGATCAGGATTGCGGCTGGAACCCTGTCGGACAGGCGCCCTGCGATCGGGAAAACGATAAGCATCACGAAGCCCGACGGCATCAGCAGAAGACCCGCTTGCGTCGGCGTCATGCCCTGGATCTGCTGGACAAAGACGGGCAAGAGATAGGTCGAGCCAAAAAGCCCTGCCCCCATGATGAAGGACACCACCGAGGCTGAAACGAAGGCAAAATTGGCAAAGAGCCGCATGTCGAGCATGGGTTTGTCGGTGTGAAGCTCCCATAGAATGAATCCTGCGGCCGAGGCTGCGGACACCATAAAGCCTACAAGTGTCATGTTCGAATCCCATCCCAGACGCTGAGCATTCGACAATGTGCTGAGGATGACTGCGAGAAAGACCGCAAGGATCGCGACGCCCGGGAAGTCGAAAGCGGGAAGCGGCCCGGTCTGCTCTCGACCTGGCAGAAAAAGGTTTGACAGCAGGATGGCGACCCCGGCGAAGGGAAGGCCCAGATAGAAGACGAAGCGCCAGTCGAAGGCGTCCATCAATACGCCGCCGATCCAGGGCCCGAGAGCGGGGGCGAGCACCACACCCACCCCGTAGATACCCATCGCCGCACCACGTTTGTCAGGGGGGAAGACCTTGAACAACATGATCATCGCCAGCGGCTGGACAATGCCTGCTGCGGCACCCTGGACGACGCGCGCCAACGTCAGCATGGTTTCATTCGGAGCAAGACCGCCGACGACCGAGCCGGCCAGAAAGACGCCCATCGCGGCATTCATGGTCAACCGCATGCCGAAGGCGCGGTCCGCCCAGTCGGCCAGCAGCATCGTGGCGGTCATGGCGGCAAGGAACCCCGTCGAAATCCATTGCGCCTGCACCGCGCTGATCCCGAAGGCGCCCATCACCGCCGGGATGGCGACGTTCACGATCGTGGTCGAGAGAACCACCGAGATGGTTGCCACCATGATAGTGCCGGTGGCGTACCACTTGTAGGCCGGACCATACCGCTCGAAAAAGCGATCAACCTGCGACATCGACATAGATCTCAACCATCATGCCCGGTCGCAGTTCCACACCATCGGCATCGATCGAGACGCGGATCGGCAGGCGCTGGGTGACCTTGGTGAAGTTGCCCGACGGGTTCGGGCTGGGCAGCAAGGCAAGCTGGCTGGTCGCCGCGCCGCCCATGCCGATCACCTCGCCCTCGAAGGTCCGACCGGGGAAGGCGTCGACAGTGATGCTGGCTCTGGACCCCACACGCAACCTGGAAAACTCGGTTTCCTTGACGTTGGCATCGATCCAGACATTCTCGGGCGCGTGATACATCACCAGTCTTGTTCCGGGGGTTACATACTCGCCGACATCAACGAAGGTCGCGTCAACAATACCGTCGAAGCTGGCGTCAATCGTACGGTGCGCGAGATCGATTTCCTTCAGCCGACGTTCCGCCTCGATCGCGACGCGCCCTGCCCTGACAGAATCGATCTGAGAGTCCAGTACAGCGATTTGGGCTGCGTCTGCTTCGACGATTGCAAGATCTGCCCGTGCGGCTTCTGTTGCGGCATAGGCTGCGCGCTCCTGTTGTGTCGCTGTGGCGAGGGCCGCGTTCACCTCATCAAGCGATTGTTGCGACGAAACATTCTGCTCGGCCAGTTTAACCACACGGTCGTGGCGGGTTTGCGTATTCTGCAGCACGGCAAGCGCGGCTTCATGGTTGGCTTCGGCAGCCGCGATGCCGGCATTGGCTGCTTCTCGCCGCGCAGCAAGCTGCTCGGTCAGCATGCCCTTGCGGTTTTCGAGTTCAGAAAGCTGGGCATCTGTCGCCGCCAGCTTTGCGATGACGGCATCGAGTTGCGGCTGCGACGATTCCTGGTCGATCGACGCTAGAACAGTTCCCGCAGCGACCGAATCCCCGACAAGCACCGGAAGTTCGGTCACGCGGCCAGCGACTTCGCTCGACACGGTCACGACGCTCGCTGCGATGCGGGCATCGTTGATATGGACCTGAGTGAACCGTGCTATGATCCACGGGGTTCCCAGCCAGGCCACGACCCCAAGGACTGCCGCCACGACCAACAGCCGGGTCCATTTAACCCGGCTGCGCCGCGCAGCCGGTTTTGGCAAATCCGGCACGGAGGTCTCGCCTGTCTCCTTTGCTTCGGGTGCTGCCGGTTTGATCTCATCCATTTTCGTCATTACCCATCTTCTCCAGCCGGGATGCAATCTGCGCCAGGACGCGGGTCGCGGTGCGAAGATCGTCCGCAGGAATGTCCTCAAGAACTTCCAAGCGACTATTTGCGGCGATCGACTTCATCCTCTCAAGAATCCTCATCGCTGCTTCAGTCAGGACCAGTTTCTTGGCGCGTCGGTCCTCGGCACTTGGGTGGCGCTCGACAAACCCCATTCTTTCAAGACCGTCCAGCAAGCGCACCAGGGTCGGCCCCTCGATGCCAAGGACGCGCGCCAGTTCGATCTGGGTCGCATCCTCGTGCCGGGACAGTTCTAAAATCACGCCCCAGCGTGCTTGTGAAAGACCCAGATGACGAAACTGTACGTCGAGCCTGCGCTTCCACTGGCGCGACACAATTGCCAGAGCGCGTGTGAAGGTCTCCGCCATGTCTGGTGCAGCAGTCATCAGCTCTTGCTTCTGGTTGTCTTGCAAAAAGATAGGAAGCTAATTAGTATGCAAGCAACCGTCTTGCAAGACTAAATTCGAGCCCGGAGGCCAAGCCGTGTATTCCAGAATCCTGCTCTGCTATGATGGCTCTCGCGAAGGGCGATTGGCGCTACGCGAGGGCGCGCGCCTTGCGCAGATCACGGGCGCTGCCGTGACTCTTCTGGCGGTGGTCGAGACAGCCTCGGGCAATGTCTACGCGATCGGGGCCGATACCGTTGCCCTGGGCCAGCAGAAGGCCGATCTGGACGCAATCCTGGAGGAGGGCCGCCAGCGGCTGACGGGGATGGGGCTTTCGCCGCAGGTCCGGATCGAGTTCGGCGATCCCGTCGCAACCATCACCAGGGTATCCGTTGAGACCGAGGCGGATCTTGTCGTTGTCGGACACCACCGGCACGGTTTCTGGACGCGCTGGTTGAGCCGCTCGATCGCGGCCGAACTAAGTGACAGTCTAGGGTGCAGCCTGCTTCTGGCGCAGAAGGTTGTCGAGGATTCGGAACTTCTTGGGAAGGCGTGAAAAGGATGGTGCCGCCGCTACGGCTTGTGCGTCATCTGGCGGTCCTAACCCGCGCTCACGATCGCTTCACCCCCTTCCAGAGGTGGCAGAGCCGCTGACCACGCCGACCCAGCGCGTGCCCGCCGGAAACCTTCGGCATAGAGGGCGCGCATATAGGCGGTATTGAACTCGAGGGTGTCGACATCGTCGGGCGCGACCATGTCAATAGAGGTGACATGGAAGCCGATTCCGGCAGCGTGTGCAAAGTCATGGGTCGCGTTGACCTGGCGCAGCATTTGGTACTTCAGCAACGTCGAAACCGAGCGGGCGGTGATCGCGCTCGGTCGCACCGCCACGACGTTGAATTCCGGTTCGAGATTGACATTCATCAGCATGTGGATGTCGGTCAGCGCCGCCCCGACCGCGCGCTGTCCCTGGAACGAGAACAGCACAGTCTCGGGCAATGTGAAGACGTTCGACACGACGGCACCGTCTCCGTGCAGTTCCTCGAAGGTGCGGCCGTCAGCGGTCTGCCCGCGAATACGGATCGGCGGAAATGCACCCGGGATCGCGGCCGAGGCCATCAGGACGTCCTCAAACAAGGACAGAGCGCCCGGATCGCCGCTGCCCGCAATCGCACCCATGTTCCAGATCACCCCGAGCTGGGCGTCCAGATCGGTCGTGAATACGAAGAGGCGTCGGCCTCGGGCATGTTCTTGCGCGACTCCACGCAGCAGCGAGGGTGAGACGAAAAATTCGACCAGTTGGCGCAGCGGCTGGGGATCGACAAGCGCACCCCGCGTAAGCAACCCCAGCAGCGAGGGCTTGCCGCCGATGCCCTCGGCAACGCCGCCGGTATAGAGATTGCGCAGCGTAACATCATGTTCGGGGCCCAGAAACGCGAGCGGTGCGATCAGCGCCCCGGTGCTGACGCCGCTTATGACCGAGAAGGTCGGTCGCGTTCCGGAAGCGGTCCAGCCCGCCAGGACACCCGCGCCAAAGGCACCGTTTGCGCCACCCCCGGAAATGGCCAGGTAATGCGACCGTCCGTTCTCGCGAAACCTCGGGCCCAGGTCCGGTGGATAGTCCTCTATCGCCGCGTCCGTGCGGATGCGATAGGGTGCACCCAGCAACGGTGTCGCGGCCCTGTCATCCGGGCGGTATGGGATGCGCGGTTCTACACCGCAGGCGCTTACCGCCGCAGCTCCCATCAGTGCGAGCGTCGCCCGCCTTGTCGGTATGCCCTGCCGCCTTTCGGTCACCTCAGGAGCCCGTGGAACCGACGCAGTGCAATGGAAAACATAGCGGTGCCGATCAGCGCCAGTGCCAGAAGTTGCGGCCAGACCACCGAAAGCCCCGCGCCGCGGAACAGGACCGACTGCGAAAGGGCGATAAAATGCGTGTTGGGCGCCGCGAGCATTGCGTACTGCACCGCCTCGGGCATGGATTCGCGCGGGGTCATGCCGCCCGACAGGATTTCCAGCGGCAAGAGGACTAGCAACAGCAGCATGGCAAATTGCGGCATCGAGCCGGAGATCGTGGCCAGCAGGATACCCAGAGAGGTGGTGGCGAAAAGATGCAGCGCCACCCCGACAAGAAACAGGGTGACCGAGCCGGCTATCGGCACCTCCAGCACCCCCTGGACCATGAAGTTCAGCGACAGCCCGGTTGCCACAAGCACCACCGCGCCCATGCTGAGAACCTTGCTTGTCATGATCTCGGCCGGCGTGACAGGCATCACCAGCAGGTGTTCGACCGTGCCGTGTTCGCGTTCGCGGATCAGGGCTGCGCCCGACAGGATGATCGAAAGCATGGTGACGGCACTGATCACCGCTGTAAGGGCGCCGAACCAGCCGGGGTCCAGCGCCGGGTTGAACCGCGCCCGCACAGCCAGATCGACCGGAGGCGCAGCCGCAGCGGCATCGCGGGCGGCCCAACCGGTAATTTCCTGATCGACGATCGCCTGGATATAGCCGGCGCCGGTGAAGGCCTGGCTGACCCGTGTGGCATCGACGTTCAGTTGCAGCTCCGGCCGGTCGCCCGCCAGCAGGTCGCGCTGGAAATCGGGGGGGATCACCAGCGAGAACGTGTCGATCCCGGCATCCATCCGCGCATCCATCTCGGCCAGGCCAATCTGCGCCGGCGGCACGAAATAGGGTGCGAGGAAGGCATCTGCCATGCGGCGCGTGAGCGGCGAGGCATCCTCGTCCACGATGCCGATGGTGGCGCGGTTCAGCGTCTCGGGCATGGCGGTGGCGTGGGTGTATATGTCTAGCGTGAACGCGTAGACCACCAAAACCATGAGAAGCGGGTCGTGCAACAGGCCGCGCAATTCTTTCACGGCAAGATGTATCACATGTCTTGGTCGCAACCCCTATTTCTCCTGCTTGCGAACGAACACCGCGCCGAGCGCCACCACCACCGGCACCAGGGCAAGCATCGGCAAGAAGGATCCCCCTAGATCGCCTAAGCCGAGCGCCTTGGCGAAGGTGCCGCGTGAAATCGTGACGAAATGGCTGGTCGGGAAGACCTCGCCAATCACCCGGCCCATGCCTTCCAGCGACGACACCGGGTCGATAATGCCGCCATATTGCGTCGCCGGGATAAGCGTCGCGAGCGCAGTGAAGAACAGCGCCGCCACCTGGCTGCGGGTGAAGGCGGAAATCAGCAGCCCGAGCCCGGTCGCCAGCACGACATAGACCAGCGCACCGGCAGACAGCGCCAGAAGGCTGCCCTTGACCGGTACGCCGAAGACCAGGACTGCCAGCGCCAGCAGCAGCAGGTAGTTGACGAAGCCGAGGGCGACATAGGGCACCTGCTTGCCCAGCAGGAACTCGAGCCGCCGGGCAGGCGTGACATAGAGGTTGACGATGGAGCCCGTCTCCTTCTCGCGCGAGACGGACAGCACGGCCAGCATGGCCGGGATCAGCATGAGCAGAAGCGGAATGACCGCGGGGACCATGGCGGCAAGGCTTTCCACATCGGGATTGTAGCGAAAGCGCACCTCCAGCGCATAGTCGCCAGCCACGGCGTCCTCTCCGTAGGCTTGGCGGAGCTGGTCCGTTAGCCAATGCACATGCATCCCCTGGACGTAGCCGCGCACCGTCTCGGCTCGCATCGGCATCGCGCCGTCGAACCAAGCGCCGATCTCGACCGGGCGGTCCCGGGCGAGGTCGGCGGCAAAGCCGGGCGGGATCTCAAGTGCAAGGCTGATTTCGCCCGCGCGCATTCGCGCGTCGAGATCGTCGTAGCCCGTCAGAGGGGGCGCTTCGTGGAAATAGCGCGATCCGGCAAGGTCGTTGACATAGGACTGGCTGAGAATAGTCTGATCGAGGTCGAGCACCGCGAATTTCAGGTTCTGAACATCCATGGAGATGCCGTAACCCAGCACGATCATGAGGATCACGCTGCCGACACTGGCCAGCGTTAGGCGGATTGGATCCCGGCGCAGCTCCAGCGCCTCGCGCCAGGAAAAGCCGAACAGTCGGGCCAGGCTGAAGCGCCCGGGCGGTCGGGTCTCTCGGCCGTTCGGCTGTGCAACAATGGTCGCGGGTGGATGGGCTGCGCCGTCATCCGCAGCCCGACGAAGATGGTGGACAAAGGCATCGTCCAGCGTTGCCGCACCGACCTCCTGCCGGATTGTTTCGGGCGCGCCCGAGACCAGCACACGGCCGGCGTGCATGAACGAGACGCGATCACAGCGCGCGGCTTCCGACATGTAGTGCGTGGACAGGAAGATCGTCACGCCGTCCTTGCGCGACAGGTCAGCCAGCGCTTGCCAGAACTGGTCGCGCGCCACCGGATCGACGCCCGAAGTTGGCTCGTCGAGGATCAGGATCTCGGGCTGATGGATCAGCGCAACCGCCAACGACAGCCGCTGCCGGACCCCTAGCGGAAGAGCTGCGGGCAGGCTGTCCAGCACGTCCTCTAGATCGAAGCGCCGCGCCAGTTCGGCGATGCGCGGGGCGATCTCGGCCGGGGCCATGTCGAACAGCCGCCCGTGCAGGTCGAGGTTCTGCCGCACCGTCAGTTCGGAATAGAGCGAGAAGCTCTGCGTCATGTAGCCGATGCGCTTGCGCGTTTCCATGTCGCGGGCATCGATCTTGCGGCCATAGAGGCGCGTGCTGCCCTCGGACAGTTCCAGAAGCCCGGTCAGGACCTTCATCGTCGTGGTCTTGCCGCAGCCGTTCGACCCGAGGAAGCCGAAGATCTCGCCCGGCTGAATGCGGAAGCTGACGTTGTCAACTGCGGTGAAGTCGCCGAAGCGGACGGTCAGATTCTCGGCCTCGATCACAGGGCCGTTCACAGCTTCGCGCTTGCGCGGCGGGATGACCAGTTCATGATGGCGGGCGCGCCGTTCCTCGGGCAGAAGCGCGATGAAGGCCGCGTCGAGATCCTCCGAGCCGGTCTGGGCCAGCAGGTCGGCGGGACTGCCGGTGGCCAACACCCGCCCTTCGTCCATCGCCACGAGGTGATCGAAGTTCGCAGCTTCCTCCATGTAGGCGCTGGCCACGATCAGGCTCATGCCGGGGCTACCAGCACGGATGCGGCCGATCAGCGCCCAGAACTCCCGCCGCGACAGCGGATCGACGCCTGTGGTCGGCTCGTCGAGGATCAGCAGGTCGGGTTCGTGGATCAGCGCGCAGCACAGGCCCAGTTTCTGCTTCATGCCGCCCGACAGCTTGGCCGCCGGGCGGTTGGCGAAGGCGTCGAGATCGGTCGCTTGAAGCAGGTCGGCGATCCGGCGGTCCCGTTCCGCCCGGCCTTCGCCGAAAAGGCGCCCGAAGAACTCCACGTTCTCGCGCACCGAAAGCGTCGGGTAGAGGTTCCGCCCCAGACCCTGTGGCATGTAGGCGATACGTGGGCAGATGCGCGCCCGGTGGCGGGCGCGCGCCATGTCGCCCTCCAAGACCTCAAGCCGCCCTTCCTGAAGCTTGCGGGCCCCAGAAATCAGCGCAAGCAGGCTGGACTTCCCCGCCCCGTCCGGGCCGATCAGCCCGACGACGCAGCCTGCCGGAAGATCAAGCGTCACCCGATCAAGTGCTGTGACCCGGCCGTAGCGAAGCGACAAGCCGTCGGCCCGCACGACGGGGGCGGTCGGCGTCATTCGAGGACGCGCCCGTCGGCCTCAGCAGGCCAGGGGGCAGCGGGGTCGAGCCGGACCCAGGTGACCCCGGGCAGGCCGGTCTTGGTGTAGTCGGCATATTTCGCCAGCAGTTCCGGCGCGATGCGGGCGCGGACGCGGAACATCAGCTTATCGCGCTCGACCTCGGTCTCGACGGTGCGGGGCGTGAACTGCGCCACGTCCGAGACGAAGTACACCTCGGCCGGCACGACGATGCCCGGGGCCGCGTCCATGATGAGCCGCACTTCGGTGCCCAGCCCGATCCGGCCGACAGCCGCGGTCGGCAGGAAGAAGGTCATGTAGACCTCGCCCAGATCGACCATGTTGACGATCCGGCCGCCCGCGCCGACCACCTCGCCCTCGCGCGCCACGATGAACTGCACGCGGCCGTCGCGCGGTGCCGTCAGGGTGCTGTCCTCGATCTGGACGTCGATCGCCTCGACGGCGGCCGTCGCTGCCGCGACCGCCGCCTCGGCGCCGATCACCGAGGCCTTGGCCGAGGTCACGCCGGCCCGCGCCGCCGCCAGGGCGGCCTCGGCCGAGGCGACAGCCGCCTGGGCCCCGAGCGCGTTCGACCGATCAAGTTCCAGGGCGCGCTCGGACGTGACGTTTCCAGCGGTCAGCGCCTCTGACCGTTCCAACTGGCGTCGGGCCACGACCTCCGCCGACTCTCGCTGAGCCAGAACCGCCTCGGCGGCCCGTACCTCGGCCGCACGCTGTTCGACCAGCAGCCTGGCATTCTCGACCGCGATCTCGGCTCTCTGGCGCTCGGCCTCGGCCTGATGACGCGCAGCCTGCAACTGCCGGACATCCAGTTCAGCCAGCGGATCGCCGGCTGCGACCAATTGTCCCTCACGCACCTGGATGCGCGCAATCCGCCCCGGGCGCGTGGCCGCCACGTCGATCTCCACCGCCTCGATTCGCCCGTTTCCACGAGCAAATCCGTCGGGGGTCGTCCCGGTGCCGTCGCCGCGCCAGAGGAAGAACCCCGCCCCAACAAGGGCCAGCCCCGCGATTAGTACAAGAACGGAATTGAAGCGTGTCATCAGTCCCTCGCCCGACCGGAAACCGGCATTCCAACGAATCTGCCAGGTCGCCTTGACCCCATGTGGAGGCGACGCTGTCTCGCCGCTCACCTATACCGACCGGATGGTACAGTCTTGATGCAGGAATAGAAAAGCGCGCGCCGGAATGCAAGTCTGCGGATCCTTGCCGCGGCGCGTGCGATTGCCGCGCGCGAGGGCGTTGCGCACACCTCCTTCGAGGCGGTCGCCCGCGAAGCGGGGCTGTCGAAGGGAGGTGTCCTCTACAATTTCCCGACGAAGCGCGGCCTCATGGCGGCGCTCTTGAAGGAGATGCTGGCCGAACACGATGCGCTCGAGGCCGGCCTGCCGCAGGATGCGCAGCACCGCACGCTGCGCCGGCATCTGGCATCGCTGAACGGCCTGGACACTGCGGATTCGGACCTGTCGATGTCGATACTGGCGGTCGCTGCGGCGCGCGCTGGACGCCGATCTTGCGCGCATCGAGGCCGAGGCGACGGACGCAAACCTTGGTCGTCTCGCGGTCGTCGGCCTCTGACGGCGGGCGCTTTGGCCGTCGTCCAACGAACTGCGGAACGGGAGAATGACCGGCATGGCATCCGACACGGTTGATGCAGCACGCATGAGTATTGCGCGGGGCGCCATTCGTCGCCCCGTGGCCGTCTGGCTGGCGATCCTGTTCTGCCTGTTCGGTGGGCTCTGGGGGCTTGCCAATGTCGGCCGGCTCGAGGACCCGCCGCTACCAGCGCCGCCGCGACAGGTTCCGCGTCAACCTGACCAAGGCGGCTGGACTGTAACTGGTCAGCCGTCGTTCAGATAGGCCATAAGGTCTTGATGGGTATGCAGGATACGGATGATCTCGACCCCCTGCCCTTCCCGCCGGTAGATCACCAGATGCGACCCGCTGGGATGGATGCGCACCGGCGGCGTGAATTCTTCCCGCTCCCGGGCCATCTCTTTTCAGCGAGCTATGCTGGGAAATGGGTGACGGTGTTTGAGAAGGCGGCGTATCGTGGCGGGNGTCGAAGCCTGCCAGAACTTCCAGAAGGAACGATACGCCTATGACGAAGAATACCGACATCATCGCCCTGCGTCAGCCGGAATCTGTTGACGATCCGCTGACCGAGATTGCCCGGGATGGGGCGCGCCGGATGCTGGCCGCTGCACTTCGGGCAGAGGCTGACGCCTTCGTCGCTCAGCATGCCGAAGAGGTCCTGCCGGATGGCCGGCAGCGTATCGTCCGGCATGGGTATGGGCCGGAGCGAAGCATCCAGACCGGGATCGGCGCGCTTGATGTGCGCCGCCCGAAGGTGCGAGACCGCGCGGCCGGACCTGCTGACGAGAAGGTGCGGTTCAGCTCCGCCATCCTGCCGAAATGGGCGCGGCGGTCGCGCAGCCTCGATGCCCTGCTGCCAGTCCTCTACCTGCGCGGCATTTCCACCGGCGACTTCCGGGAGGCGCTCTCTGCGATCTTGGGGGCGGAGGCGCCAAACCTGTCGCCGGGCGTAATCTCGCGCCTGACCGGGGAATGGCAGCAGGAACATGACCGCTGGCAGCGCCGTGATCTTTCGGCGCGGCGGTATGTCTACATCTGGGCGGACGGCGTCTACCTCCAGGCCCGGATGGAGCCGCAGGCCGAGTGCATGCTGGTCATTCTGGGCGCCACGCCCGAAGGGAAGAAGGAACTGGTCGGCTTCCAGATCGGCGTTCGGGAAAGCGCGCAGAGTTGGCGCGAGTTGCCGGTCGACATCAAGGCCCGCGGCCTTGCCGTCCCGCCGGAGATCGCCGTGGGAGACGGGGCCATGGGGTTCTGGAAGGCGCTCGACGAGGTCTTCCCCGGCACGCGTCATCAGCGCTGTTGGGTCCACAAGATCGCCAACGTGCTGAACAAGTTCCCGAAATCGATGCAGCCGACGGTGAAGGCCGACCTGCGCGAGATATGGCAGGCCGAGACCCGCGCTAAGGCCAAGGCCGCCATGGACATCTTCGCCGAGAAATATGGGATCAAATACGAGAAGGCGGTAAACTGCCTGACAAAAGACCGCGACGCGCTGCTGGCGTTCTATGACTTCCCGGCCGACCATTGGGATCACCTGCGCACGGGCAACCCAATCGAAAGCGTCTTCGCCACCGTCCGGCACAGGACCGTCCGAACCAAGGGGGCGCTGTCGCAAACGACAGCGAAGCTGATGGTGTTCAAGCTCGTTCAGACCGCCGCCAAAACATGGCGCCGCCTGAAGGGCGCGAACCAGTTGCCTTTGGTCATCGAAGGCGTCACATTCACCGACGGTGTCGCCGAGAACGACACCGAAAACCGCGCCGCGTGATCAAGCCGCATCACCCAGATTTCAGCATAGCTCAAGGCCTTCGCGAGATCGCCCTTGCCGGGAATGCGTAGCAGTTGGGCCTCGGTCCATGCCTTGAAGGCCTAGACCATGGAGCGGGAGTGCGCCTGGCGTGCTGCCAGCCGCAGTTCCGCTGTCTTTTTTGCCCACCCGAACTATGGCCTGCGGTGCGTTCTTTCAGGCCTGTGGGACGAAGCGCTCGTCTTTGGCGGCACCGACATTCGGCGGTTTTCTCGAAGGCGCGCTTGAGGCGACGGAACATGCCTACACCGTCTGACCTGCCCCCCTTCGGTCCCTCGTTCATAACGAGAGTCTGCGGGTTTGATCTTGATAATCATGGGTTTCGGTTTGGGCAAGCGCGCCGGGCGCGGAGCCCTCAAATTGCTCAAGCGCTCGGCGCGCTTGCAGTGGCGTCTGGTTTCCGAGCGACGAATGCGGCCTGACGGCATTGTAGTCATATCGCCATAGCGCCAGCTTTCGCCGGGCATCGTTCAGGGTGTCAAAGATCTCCTCGTTCAATAGCTCGTCGCGCAGGCTGCCGTTGAACGACTCGATGAAGGCGTTCTGCTGTGGCTTCCCTGGGTCGATGTAATGCCACGGCACATCGTTCTGGTCGGCCCATTTCAGGATGGCCCGGCTTGTGAACTCCGTGCCGTAGCATGTTGGGAATGACGCGCTGTTGAAGGTTATGGCCGCCTGCGCAGCCCCCCAAATTGCGCAGCAGGCGGCCATAACCGGG
>NZOF01000191.1 GCA_002695185.1 Erythrobacter sp. | reverse complement strand
CAGGATCTCGATGTGCGGTGTGAACGTAAGGTCGACCATAAGGTCGGACTTACCATCACCCAATGCGCCTCGTCAGACGGCCCCCGCCGGAGCGTTACGGTCGAACGCGCCTCTATGGCAGTATCGCACTAAGGGTCTTCCACGGCAAAATCGCTGTATCAATGCGAACCGCGATCGTCCTTTCGATCGGCATCAGACCGATCGGTTGAAAAATCGCTTGGCGCTTACGCCAGCCCTGACAATGTAGGGTGGCAAGCTGAGGGAGTAGTGTCCGCAGTTCAACCTCATCACCTGCGACTGCGTGCCCGACTGAGCCAGCTCGTCTACCAGGCGCTCAGATAGTGCAGGCAGCACAACTGTGTCTCGCTCGGCCAATACCATTTGGATCTCTAGATCAGCACGTGCCAGTCGGTTGGCGTAGCGCTCAAGGTCGAGCGGCGCCCAAGCGCGCCGGAGCCCGCAAAGCTTGATCTCGCCTTCAAGGCTTGCGCGAATGTGGCGCGTGGCGCTTCCAGTCCACACCATATCGGCGAGACTGCCGCCCGTGAGGAACAAGGCCGCCTTCGTGATCTTGGGCTCGTGAGCCGCGATAAGGCCCGCCACCCACGACCCCAAGCTAATGCCGAGAACGGAAACTCTCCTGTATCCACTCCGCTGCAAGATGGCGGTAAGCTGCCTTCCGTCTAGCACAGCCTGGCGCATGGACTGGATTGTGCGGCCGAGATTCGGGCTTAGCATGTAGTCGGAGTGCGTTGAGCCTAGCCTGCGGCGTTCAAGGTGATATGGCAATGCCATCTCGACAACTGTAAGACCGCTCCACGCGAAAAAGCGAGCAAGCTGCACGTTGCGCGAGGTTGCGTTCCAGTGGTGGAAGACAATCAGGGCATGATCGGATGACTCGGCTTCTGTAACCTTGGCATAAACCGTGTTGTTCTCGGGAGTTTCGGTGCGAACACATGATGGAAAACTGATCCAGCCGCCTTTCCAGCACGCCACCGAGGCTTGAGGTTCCACTTCATAAAAGGAGGGCGAATCTTCGACGGCTGCAGTTGCGAGCGCCGCAAACTCAGCCAGAGTGGCCGCAGACCCCGCTTTTTGGAACGCAAGGTCTGCGCGGAGGTCGAGCTTCGTAGTGCGCTTCGCATCATCACTGCGCAGCCCGCGGCGCACATCCCAGCGATCCAGCCATCTATGGTACATGCAGAGGATCCACCTGCATCTGATAGCGATCGCCAAAATTGGGATCGAAGAGACCATAGATGGCAACGAAGACCGCAATCGCTAGCAAGATCGAGAAGCCAGTCACGAGACCGATCAGCAAGTAGGCGAGGATAAGGAACAAAACCGCAATCGTCGGTCTTGCCAATGGCACGTGAAAGGGAGTGGTGATACAGACGCGAATGGCGCCGTAGAGGTAGACCGTGGCCACCATGAGCGCCACAAGCAGGCTCGTGAAATGGGTTGGCATACTGTAGTCCCCCCAATCGACCGCACTGCCGAAGCTTGTCAGGATTGATTTCAGGTCGGAGAGGAGCCATTGAGCGATATTCGGCGCATCGGTGACGACATACAGACTTTGCAGCTTCATGCACATTGCGGTCAGAAGTCCGGCGATCGACGCGCGTACTATGCCTCGCATGATTCGCGATCCCGTCGACCGTGCTATGTCCAGGGGCGTGAGCCCTTTCTGCTGAACCAAAGCCTTACTGATATGCGCGAAGTCATCCACCAGATTAGATAGCAGGACAAGGCCCGCGATGAAGAGGTAGAAGCACAGGCTCATGTAGAAATATGCGGCTCCGGTAAACGCGGCTTGCTGGAAGATCCCGAACTCGCCAGGCAGCACAAAGGCCAGAGATCCCCAGTCTACTGCGAAAGTACCGTCGCCATGCAGCGGCGGAATTAGGCGGACACTCACCCACTGAAAGACACCCGCGAAACCCAGACAGAGCAAGAACGCGGCCCAATAGGTGTAGGAAGATGCCTCGACCCTCCGAATCCATTGATCTGATCGGTCATGCCCACCGAGATAGGATAGGAGTGCCGGGCGGTTCTCCTTCTTCCAGGTTGTCACTTGATCGATAACGAATGCGCAGAAGATGGGCATCAGGATCAGGAAAACGACAGTCCAGTTTGGCGCCCAGAGGAACCCGATTTGCTTGCTGACACCGTCACCGCGGACATAAGTGACGCTGTGGATCGACAGAAAGTACGAGACGAACTGCAGCGCGACGGCGCCAGCGAAGACCGAGGCAGGCAAGTTCAGCGGTGACCCGCGACTGAAGATTGCCTCCGAGACGCGAGCGAGGTCGAACCTTGGTCTAGAAACATCGCCCCGAAACTGCTCGGGTGCGATGCGCTCTTCCGGGCCAACGGCCCCCACTTCTGTTTTGTCCGAGATCCGATTGCGCGAATGCCGGCGGGCCGCTAGGCGAGCCTGAGACTTCATCAATGCAACTTGCCACGCACTCGATCCTTCTGGATCGTTGCAGCCCAGAACTTTGGCGAGCCACCTGATGTTGCTGGTGCTGATCCCTTTCTCGTTATCGTTAAACCAGAGCTGAACCGTCCTCAGTTCGATCCCGGTGCGATTGGCGTCGATTTGTGAAATAGCCTCGGCAAGCAACTCGGGTGTCCACGGCCCCTGCGGACAGCCGTCGCGGTCGACGGGGCGACCGATGCCAGTTGCTGCGACACGCACGAAAAGCGACTTGAAGTCATCGTCGCTATCATCCGGCAAGGAAAAATATTTTCCGTTCTTGATCAATGGTATAGTGGTCCGGATTTCGTAATGCTTCGTCTCTCTTCGTATCTTATCGTGACATCGCTCGTTGGCAAAGTCACAGCACGTGTAGAGATGGGCAGAATACGGCTCAGCTTCTCCAACTCAGATTCTGACTGGTTCTGGACGCTTAAGTTTGATGGGATATAGCATGATGAAGCACAGTGATCATACGATAAGACGCGAAGCCGTTCTGACCCAAGCGTCTCGTGAGGGCGCTGGCGTCCGAGCGGTTTACCGATGGAACACCGGAGAGATTTCGCAGATTTCTGTTCCCGAGAACTTCAGCTTTGATCCTGCGGCCGCGGTTCGAACTCAGGTCTACGCCCAGTCGGGCGTTGCCTCGTCGGGCAAAGTGGAGTAATCATAATACGTAATCGCTTGGCGAATAGGTATTATGATTTATCGACGCACCTCACGCTGTTCAATCTTGGGTCTGCTTCTCATGGGCCTCCCTGTCTCTATGGCTCAGCCGGTCGGGGCCTACTCAATCGATTGCGCGATCTTACTCTGCATCGCTGGTGGGTTCCCTGCATCTGTCGAATGCTCAGCGGCACATGCGGAGATGATCCGGCGCATCACCCCTTGGCCGATTGAGCCGCCCTTACAGTTCCGGCGCTGTCCGATGGGGGGGGCTGATAAGCTGTTGCCCGAAACCGGTGAGACTTCTCGCGAAATCCGTTTCTATCGGGAGAGCATCGAGGTCTGGCAACTGTCGAAACGGTCAATGAACAGCAGCGGGGGACGCGCGTCCGAGACTCGTGCCGTGCGTAGTTTCTACGACGCTGCGGGCAATTTCCAGCGTGTGTCGGTGGCGCCTTTGGCCGCTCCACCTTGGGTCGATGATCAGATCCGGATCCATGCCGGCACGACCCTTGCAGGCGATTTCGGAAACTTTGACGCGATCCTGATGCGACACCACGATTACCGGGGCCAGCCCTCATATGAATGGGCGAACTACTGAATCAACAGCCTGCGATGTGTCTGACCATCGCGACACAATTGTCGCATGGCATTCGGGAACGCACGTCCAAGGAGGAAAACGAGCAGAAGCAAACAGATTACCAGAAAATCAAAACCCCCCGCACGGGGTCCGCACGAGGGGGCTTTGGGTGTAACACAGGTTTGGCGACCTGCATTGCTCACTAGGCTACGAGCATAGTCACCTTCCCAAAGTCGAAAATCAAGAACAAAAACGCATCTGTGTGAACAGATCCGGCATGCCCGCGGAACCTGTGCCTCGGCGAATGTGAGGACAGATATGGCATTTCAAAGGGCGGTGCATCCCGCCGCAACGCGGGTCTACCGCGACCCCGAAGACGAGCACCCAATTCTGCCGGGAAACATGCAGCGTGATAGCTTTGCGGCCCTGGTCGAGCGCGTGGCACCGCGGCTTGGCGTCGGGCCGGCCGCTGCGCACGCCTTCTTGCGCCTAGCGACTATGACGCGACCGAGCGACTGGACAAGCCCGGACCGAAGCCCGTTCATCTATGCGGAGGCCGGCGAAGTCGCGAAGATGCTCGGCCTGTCGCAGTCGCGAACCCGCGCAATCTCTGGCGAGCTGGAACGCGCCGGTCTGATAGAGCGCCGAACAGGGGCGAATGGCAGCCGGTCGCGGGCGGCCGGGACTGGGCTTTACTTCAGCGCGGCGATTGCCCGTGCCGACGAATTGATGACGATGGATGACCAGATCACAGCGGAGCGGCAGCAGGCGATCTTCCTGCGCGGTCAGCGCAGTACCCACAAGCGCCATCTGGCGCGCGCGCTTGATCGCCTATTCGAGATCAGCCCGCACTGCCCGGAGGCCGAGGCAATGCGGCACGAGTCGGAAGCGTGGCCTTCTGCCGATCGGCTTCATGGCATGAACCTCGCGGACCTTGCAGCGCATTTGGAAGAGGCGGACGAGCTCTGCAGAAGCGCACTGGATCTTCTCGGAAACAGGGAAAAAACAAGCGGTGGACCGCTCGAAAACAAGCGACCCTATATACAAGATACAACTCAAGAATCCTTAGTATGCTGTAACGAGACCGTGAATATGCGGAGCGCGGGCAAGCCCGCGCACGATAAGTCCCAAGTCGTGCCGCCTGACGGCGGCCCGAATTGCCGAGAAAAAGATGATGGGGAGGCCAGCGGAGCGCTCAAGAGCGAATTTATCGCCCGGCTTGGACCACAGAGGCTCTTCGATCTCGCCTCGCCGGACATGCAGCTCTACCTCAGCGGACGGGCAGAGCCGGAATATCTGCGATTCCACGACTTCGTCTGGGCAGCCGAGCGGCGGGTTCCGGAACTCGGGATCAGCCCCGATGCCTGGAACACGGCGCGCGAGGTTATGGGCGAGGATAGCGCCATGCTGTCCATCCTGATCCTCGATGCCCGCAAATCCGAGCCGGGTCATACCATCTTCAAGCCCGGCGGCTACTTGCGGGCCATGACCGAACGATACCGGCGGGGCGAGCTTTACCTGATCCGTAGCCTGATCGGGCTTAATGAACGGCGTAAATCAGGGGCGCAGTCATGAGGGCGATTGCGGCCGCAATGATGTTCCTCACGCTCGCTCGCCCTGCCCTCGCGCAGGACACGGTGTGCATTCCTCCGCAGGAGCCGTTCATCCCGGCCGACGACCCAGCTTTCAGTGAATATGCGGATCTGGTGGCCGAGGATTTCGAGCGGTATTTCTCTGAGTTCACCCCCTATATCGCCTGTCTTGATGCGGCCCGGCAGGAAGCGTTTACCCGTGTCCGAGCAATCTCCGCCCAACACGATGCGTTCTGGGCACGGGCCGATGCGATGGGACTGACGAAAGAGGCTGCCCCCGATGCCGATTCGGAGTGAAAATACCCGTGAGCAAAAGCTGGCGCTCGATCCAATTCGTCTCGCTGCCAGCCCTTGCCGGGGTGGGTTCAGCAGTCCATCGGCACAGCAATTTTGGCGACACTGTCGGATAACTTCGGTGGGAAGCGGTTTTCACGCCAAGGCCCCTTGGGAATAAGCGTGCCTCGTCCATGAAATGTTTTTATCGCTCAAGACCGCCTTGGTAGCCTTATTTGATAGGAGAACGGGACGATGCTCACGCCGATCCAGCTGGCCCGATATTGTGATCAGCAGTTTGCGGCGTTCTCGGCGCGAAAGCGCGTCCACCGTCGCTGAAAGGCGGTAAAAGGCAAAAGACGTCCCATTAGACTTGCTCTCAACTGATGCGATTGACTCACGACAACTATAGGAACAAAACAGGAACTCAATTCCGACTCGGGGAGCATCGCGCCGCATGTCCGCCGCGCCATCAGCCATTACCGCGCTTCGCGACCAGATCTCGGCCTTGGAGGCCGGGAACGGGCGTGCAGGGCACGTGCTGCCTTTCGGCATTCCCGCGCTGGACAGGCGGTTGCCGCAGGGCGGGCTGGCGCTTGGCTGCCTGCACGAGGTGGCCGGCGGCGGCAATGGCGCGGTGGACGGGGCGGCGGCGTCCTGTTTCGCGGCGGGCATCTCGGCGCGACTGACGGGACAGGTGCTCTGGTGCGTAACGCAGGCCGATCTCTTCCCGCCGGGACTGGAGCAGGCAGGTCTACCGCCGGATCGGGTGATCTATGTCGAGGCGGGCGATGATCGCTCGGTTCTGGCCTCGATGGAGGAAGGGCTGCGCCATGGCGGGCTGGCGGCGGTGGTCGCGGATGTGGCGCGGCTTCCGATGACCGCCTCGCGGCGGCTGCATCTGGCCGCACGCGGATCGGGCACCATCGGCATCGCGCTGCGCCGCTGGCGCCGGCAGGCCGAGGCCAGCGATTTCGGGCAGCCGACGGCGGCGATGACGCGCTGGCGGATCTCGGTCCTGCCCCCGGCGCCGCTGCCGGTGCCGGGTGTCGGGCGGCCGCGCTGGCTGATCGAGCTGATCCGGGCGCGGGCCGGCGAGTCCCTAGATATCGAACTGGAGGCATGCGATGGCACGGGTCATCTCGGTCTTCCTGCCGATGTGGCCGACGGATCGGCTGCGGCGGCGGGCGGGTCCCGACGCGCCCTCGGCTGAGGGGCCGCTGATCCTTGCCGGGCGCGACGGCAGCCGTCGGATCGTCACGGCGGTGGATGCTGCGGCGCATGGCCTTGGCCTGCGCCCGGGCATGGCCGTCAGCAAGGCCCAGGCACTGGTGCCGGGGCTTGCGATGGAAGCCGCCGAACCGGCCGAGGATCTGGNCAGCCTGGAACGGCTGGCGCTGTGGGTGCTGCAGCGCGTCTCGCCCGTCGTCGCGACCGATCCGCCCGACGGGATCGTGATCGATTCCACCGGTGCCGATCATCTGCATGGCGGCGAGGCCGCGATGCTGGACGCGCTGATCGGGCGGCTGAAGCTGTCGGGGGTAAGCGCACGCGCCGCCATCGCCGACAGCTGGGGTGCCGCCCATGCACTGGCACGACATGTCGCGGCCCCAGCCGTCGTGGCCGAGCCCGGGTCGTCCGAACGCTTTCTGAACCCGTTGCCGCTCGAGGCGCTTCGGATCGCGCCCATGGTCGCGGCGGGCCTTCGCGATCTGGGCTTCGAGCGGATAGGCGACCTCATGGGCCAGCCGCGCGCGCCGTTGACCCGGCGGTTCGGCCCGGATCTCTGCCGACGTCTGGATCAGGCGTTGGGCGACGCGTCCGAGCCGATCACGCCGCTGCGCCCCGACGATCTGATCGAGATCCGCCGCAATTTCGCCGAACCGATCGCCGCGGCCGAAACCATCGCGCGCTACATCGGCAAGCTTGTCTCTACCCTCTGCGCCGAACTGGACCGTCAAAGTCTGGGCGCACGGCGACTGGACCTGATCTGCGATCGGGTCGACAGCCACCGGCAAGCCATCCGCGTCGGACTGGCCGTCGCGCAGCGCGACCCGAAGCGGCTGACGCGGCTGCTCTGCGACCGGATCGAGACCATCGCGCCGGGGTTCGGGATCGACAGCATGGCGCTGGCCGCAACCGTGACCGAGCCGCTGACGCCAAGGCAAATCGGCAGCGATCTCCTGGAGGTTCAGGTGCCGGATCTCTCCGGTCTGATCGACGTGCTGGCCAATCGCATCGGGGTGGCGGGCATCTATCGCATGGCCCCGGTGCCGAGCGACGTGCCGGAACGCAGCGTCCGCCGCATCCCGGCGCTGGCTGAGAACACCGGCGCGGGCTGGCCGGATCACTGGCCGCGCCCTGCGCGCCTCTTGCCCCGGCCAGAGCCGATCGAGACCATGGCGCTTCTGCCCGACCACCCACCGAACTGGATCGCCTGGCGCGGCATCCGCCGCCGCATCCGCCGGGCCGACGGTCCCGAGCGGGTCTTCGGAGAATGGTGGAAGCGCGAGGCCGAGCGCGAGGCGGTGCGGGATTATTTCCGGGTCGAGGACGAGGCCGGCGAACGCTACTGGATCTTTCGCGCGGGCGACGGCGAACATGCCGCCACCGGTTCGCATCGCTGGTTCCTGCATGGGGTCTTTGGATGACGGCGCCCGTCTATGCGGAACTGCAGGTCACCTCGCATTTCTCATTCCTGCGCGGGGCGTCCTCGGCCGAGGAACTCTTCGCGACCGCCGCGCTGATGGGGATCACGGCGCTGGCCATCACCGATCGCAATTCGCTGGCCGGCATCGTCCGCGCGCACGAGGCGGCGAAGGCCACCGGCGTCCGGCTGATCGTCGGTTGCCGTCTGGACCTGACCTGCGGCACATCGCTCCTGGTCTATCCGATCGACCGCGCCGCATATTCGCGCCTCTGCCGGTTGCTGACGCTTGGCAAGGGCCGCGCAGGCAAGGGCGCGTGCAATCTGGCCTGGGATGACGTCGCCCTCCATGGCGAGGGGCTGATCGCGGTGTTGATCCCCGATCTGGCCGACGAGACCTGCGGATTGCGCCTGCGCCGCCTGCGCGATGCCTTTGGAGACCGCGCCCATCTGGCCCTGACCCTGCGCCGCCGACCGAACGATCAGCTGCGCCTGCACGAGCTGTCGGTGCTGNCCGCGCGGATGGGCGTGGCGACGGTGGTGACGAATGACGTGCTGTTCCACACGCCGGACCGCCGCATCCTGCAGGATGTCGTCACCGCGATCCGCCACAACGTCACGGTCGAAAGCCTCGGGCTGCGTCGCGAACGCCATGCCGACCGCTATCTGAAGCCGCCGGAAGAGATGCGGCGGCTCTTTGCCCGCTATCCCGACGCGCTGGCACGAACCGTCGAGATCGCTGATCGCTGCCGCTTCAGCCTCGACGAGCTGCGCTATCAATACCCGGAGGAACGCGACGATCCGGCGCTAAGCCCGCAGGACACGCTGACCCGGCTGACATGGGAGGGTGCCGCCGAACGCTATCCCGAGGGCATCCCGCCCGAGGTCACCGCATCGCTGAACCACGAACTGCGGCTAATCGGGCGGCTGGATTACGCGCCCTATTTCCTGACCGTGAACAGCATCGTCCGCTTCGCGCGATCACGCGGCATCCTCTGCCAGGGGCGCGGATCGGCGGCGAACTCGGCCGTGTGTTTCGTTCTCGGCATCACCGCGATCGATCCTGGCCGCAACGATCTGCTCTTCGAGCGCTTCGTCAGCGAGGAACGGCACGAGCCGCCCGATATCGATGTCGATTTCGAGCACGAGCGCCGCGAGGAGGTGATCCAGTGGGTCTATGAGACCTATGGCCGCGACCATGCCGCGCTGACGGCCACGGTGATCCGCTATCGCGCCAAGGGCGCGCTGCGCGATGTCGGCAAGGCGATGGGCCTGCCCGAAGATCTGATCGGCGCCATGTCGGGCCTGATCTGGGCTTGGTCCGAGGACGGCGTCACCGACGATCAGCTCCGCGAGCTGAACCTGAACCCCGAGGATCGTCGCTTGCGGCTGGTTCTGGATCTGGCGGGTCAATTGATGGGAACACCGCGGCATCTGAGCCAGCATCCGGGCGGCTTCGTTCTGACCCATGAGCGGCTGGACGATCTGGTCCCGATAGAGCCCGCCGCCATGGCCGACCGGCAGATCATCGAATGGGACAAGGACGATATCGACGCGCTGCGCTTCATGAAGGTGGATGTGCTGGCGCTCGGCATGCTCAGTTGCATGCGGCGCGGCCTGGATCTGATCGCGCTCCACAAGGGCGCGCATTACGACCTCGCGACCATCCCGGCCGAGGATCCGCGAACCTATGCCATGATCCGCCGCGCCGACACGCTCGGCACCTTCCAGATCGAAAGTCGGGCGCAAATGTCGATGCTGCCACGGCTGAAGCCGCGCACCTATTACGATCTCGTCGTGCAGGTCGCCATCGTTCGACCCGGCCCGATCCAGGGCGACATGGTCCATCCCTATCTGCGCCGGCGCGAGGGGCGCGAGCCGGTGGAATATCCGACGCCCGAGTTGGAGAAGGTTCTGGGCAAGACGCTGGGCGTGCCGCTGTTCCAGGAACAGGCGATGCGGGTGGCGATCGACTGCGCGGGCTTCACCCCGGGTGAGGCCGACATGCTGCGCAAATCCATGGCCACCTTCAAGTTCACCGGCGGGGTCTCGGCTTTCCGCGACAAACTGGTGGGCGGTATGGTGGCGCGCGGCTATGATGCGGCTTTCGCCGAACGGACCTTCAAGCAGCTCGAGGGCTTCGGCAGCTACGGTTTCCCCGAGAGTCACGCGGCGAGCTTTGCCCTGATCGCCTATGCCTCGTCCTGGCTCAAATGCTGGCATCCCGATGCCTTCTGTGCCGCCCTTCTGAACGCCCAGCCGATGGGCTTCTATGCACCCGCGCAGATCGTCCGCGATGCCCGCGATCATGGTGTCGAGATCCGCCCGGTCTGCGTCAATGCCTCGCATTGGGATTGCACGTTGGAACCTGCGGAGGCCGATGACGGCCGCTTCGCCGTCCGGCTGGGGCTGCGCATGGTCAAGGGCCTTGCCAATGCTCACGCCGCCGCCCTCGTGCTGGCCCGCGCCGAGACGCCCTTCGCCTCGGTCGAGGATCTCTGGCGCCGCGCGGGTGTGCCGTCGGCCAGCCTCGTCCGGATCGCCGAGGCCGATGGATTCCGCCCCTCCCTGGGCCTTGCCCGTCGCGATGCCCTCTGGGCGCTGAAGGGCCTGGCCGACGAGGAACTGCCGCTGTTCGCCGCCGCCGCCCAGACGGAAGGCACCGAGCCCGGTATCGCCCTGCGCCCCATGGCCGCCGGCCGCGAGGTGGTGTCCGATTACAGCCATACCGGCCTGACACTGCGCTGCCACCCGGTCGCCTTCCTGCGCGAGGGGCTTGCCCACAGCCGCATCGTTACCTGCGCGCAGATCAACGTAGCCCGCAATCGGCACTGGCACGAGGTCGCGGGACTGGTCCTCGTTCGGCAGCGCCCGGGTTCGGCCAAGGGCGTGATGTTCATCACGCTCGAGGACGAAACCGGCATCGCCAACCTCGTCGTATGGCCGAAGATCTTCGAGGCGAACCGGCGCATCATCCTCTCCGCCAGCATGATCGCCGCGCGGGGACCGGTCCAGCGCGAGGGCGAGGTCGTGCATCTCGTCGTCCAGCAGATCGCCGATCTCTCGCGCGACCTCGCCAGCGTCGGCGAACGCGACACCGCCTTCCCGCTGCCCCACGGGCGCGGTGACGAGTTCCATCGCGGACCGCCCGGCCCAGACCCACGCGATCCGACACCCAAGGGCCTGCGCACGCGCGACATGTATATCCGCGACCTGCATCTCGACAGCATCAGGGTGAAGACACGGGACTTCCGCTGAGGGGGTGATGACTTGACCGGCAGCCTTGCAAGGCGAATGATTGACCAAGGAGAAGGGTCGAGAGATGTGCAATTTATACAGCCACACCAAGACCCAAGAAGCCATGCGCCAGATCGTAGAAGGTCTGACCGACCGGGCCGGCAATCTGCGCCCGGGCGAAGTCTATCCCGACCAGATGGCCCCGATCGTTCGACACGGTGAAAGCGGTCCAGAACTGGCCATGGCCCGCTGGGGCCTGCCGTCGCCGCCATCGGTGCTGAAAACCGCCCGCGATCCCGGCGTCACCAACATCCGCAACCTCGGCTCGCCCCATTGGCGCCGATGGCTGGGCCGCGAACATCGCTGCCTCGTGCCGCTCACCAGCTTCGCAGAGCCTCGGGGAAAGGGAAAAGGCAACCAGTGGTTCGCAGCTGCCGACGGGAGCCCGATGTTCTTCGCAGGGATCGAGATCAGGAACTGGACGTCCCTGCGCAAGGTGAAGGACGGTGAGACCACCGACGATCTCTACGCATTCTTGACCTGCCCGCCCAATGCCGAAGTCGGCGCTGTGCATCCCAAAGCGATGCCGGTGATCCTGACCGAAAAAAGCCAATGGCAGGCATGGATGGACGGTATCGCGGCGGCAGAGCTCCAGCGGCCGCTGCCGGATGGGGCGCTGGTGCTGGTCGACGCTTCCGTGTGAGGTCTGGCAGAACCCCCGAATCTCAGCGACCTTCAGGCAATATTCCATATCCCATATCCCTTCAAAGCACTCATATCGACATGCGGCCGTTTGTGCTTCTTGTTGCACGGCGGTGACTGGTCAAACGACGACGGTTGCAGCGTCAGGTCGAGATATCTGAGAAGAGCCCTATAGGGGTCACCCTGTGGGCAACGCCCCCGGCTCCGGCCTGGCCACCTCCACGCCAGCTAATCGGAGCGATGCGCGCGGCGGCGGCGACCGGGCGGAACCGCTGATGCGGGCGCGAGGCCCTCAGCGAGACAGCGCGGATCGAGCGAAGCGCCGGGTTGCGGGGTGCCATATCCTGCCCCGTGTCCGGGCTTCGGACGGCTTTCACCACCGCCTCTCTATTCCGCTCATCCCTGTTGCGACGGCTGATCGATGACGGTCGGTATGTTTTTGTGACATTGGGCCCTGCATCCTGTGCCTGTATTGATTGTCAGGATCATCGAGACGGTCGGAGGGCGGATCCGGCGAATTTGAAGATCACCCCGCATCGACGTTGCGCGAACGTTCGGCCAGTTCGGTCATAAAGTCATCAGACTCGTAGATGTTGTCGAGCGCATCATCTAGCTTGCGCGCGGCGTCGTTCTCGCCAAGGGCTTCGGCAAAGGCCTTGGTGGTGCCGAACCCAGCGATGCCGTAGTGGCACATGCGCTGGTATTGCGCGATGATCGCCACATCCAACGCGGCTCCGCTCAAATCGCTGTCCAGCGCGTGCTTGCGGGCCTCCTTCACCAGCCCTTCCATGCCCTTGCAGTGTTCTTTCTCAACGTCCGCATCGATGTCCTCGAGAAGGTACTTCAACAACCGGGTGTGCTGGTCGATCCCGTTCTTGGCCGCGCTCAGCCGATCGGCCAGCTTGCTGTCGGAGGCCTTATCGGCCATGGCCGAAACTACCTCGGACATCTGGTCGTTCGCAGACCAGAGATCTTGGAGTTCCTCGATGTATAGGTCTTTCAACTTTGTCACGTTAGGCTCCTTTCAGGGTCGGTCGGCTGGGCCGACAGTTGGTGTGGCGGGACGGTGGTGACAATCGCCGTCCCGCTTTCCGATGCGGCGCCGTCCGTGTGGGATTCGGACAGCGGCGCAACCGGCATTCTCGGAGCGGGAGATACCCACTCCGAATTCCGGAAGGTTTCGAGCATTTCGATGTGGCGAGGCAGATCCCGAACGTTCAGCCTCAGCCGGGCGGGCACCAGCATTGGCCATGGCCCCAGGCGGCTGCATTGGACCTGCCGGATCAGCCAGTCCGCGGGCGGCAGGCAATCATCGATCAGGTAATCTGCGCTGCCTAAGCGCGCCCTCAGCGCATCGGCCATCCCTCCGGTCGCGCGTCCTGTCAGGCGGCACGAGGCTTGCACGGTCACGTCACCGGCATGGCGGACCCTTGCCCCGACCCGGCGCAACGCGCGGACGAGGCGGCGGTCCTCGCCGCATTTGACGGGTGCGAAGCCGCCCGCCATCACATAGGCCGACCGCGTGACGGCCAGGCTTGCCCCGGCCGCTTCCCCGTGTGTGCCTGCAATCTCCGCGTGGCCTTGGACATGGCGGGCAAAGACGTCCTGAACCAACCGGCGATAGGACCCTTCGAGGGCGCCGAGTTGCGCATCCATTCCCGCAAGGATGCCCGCTTCTGGCGCCAGTGGCGTGATCCTGCCACAGACCGCATCCACATTTTCCAGATGCGCTAGGTTTTGCGCGATCCAGTCCGGTGCAACGACGCAATCGGCATCCGTCGTCAGCAGGGTGCGCAAGCCCGGCATGGTGTGCAGCGCGTGATCGCAGCCGATCCGCCGCGCGGTGCCGACGCCTTCGTGCGAGGCAAATGTGCATTCCACCACCGACAGGTCTATACCAAGCCGACCAGCGCTCTCGCAGGCCAAATCGGCGGTGTCGTCCGTGGTGTTGTTGACCACCAGGATTACCCTGACGCGCGCGGAGGATTGTCCGGCCAGTGCCGTCAGACAAGCGGTAATCCGATCCGCCTCGTTGCGGGCCGGAACTATGATGGCGATGTCCCGGGTTCGGGTGCCGGTCATCAGGCGCCCTCCGGCAAACCGCGGTCGATGCGATAGCCTTCGGCCCGTGTGACGGGTTCGAACACATGTGTTTCGAGCGCGGCAGTGAAGATCTCCAGCGCCTCTCGCCCCTGCAACTCGTGGCCGGTCTCACCCAGATAGGTTACGCAGATCACCTCGGCCCGGGGCCAGGATGCAGCGATGTCGCCGGCCAAGCGCCGCAGCGCAGCTCGGTCGAGAAAATAGAGGATCTCGGATAGGATCAGCAGATCGAAACCGTCTCTTGGCAGGGCACAAGGATAGAAGCCCTGTAGGAAACGCGCCTGCGGAACCGCGTGCTGCGCGGTCTTCAAAGCAATCGCCACGGCGTCCATGCCGGTATAGGTATCGCAAAGCGCGGCAATATGGCGCGCAAGCTGGCCGTTGCCGCAGCCCAACTCGAAAGCCGACGCATAGCGGCGGCGCGACAGCGCGGCGCGGGTCGCGGCGAACTTGGCCTGCTCGTAGTCGCTTTGTGCAAAATTCCACGGATCCGCGGTATCGGCATAGAGCGCGTTGAGATGATCCCGACACACGCCCATCACGGCATCCTCCAGAAAATCTCGTCTTCATTGGCGAAGCGGTCGGTAAAACCCGGCGGCAGCACGAAACCCGAAGGATCGTCCGCCACCACCTGTCCCAGCTGAGAGCGGTGCGTGGCGATGGCGGCGCGCTTGCGTGCCAGATGCTTGCCCGGCGGAAGGTGTCTGGGCGCGTAGGACGCGATTCTTTGGGCAAAATCCGGATCGTCCCATCGGGACCAGACCGGATAGCAGTGAAAAACCCAGTCCGGCCTGATCGTGCGAAGCGCCACCGCGAATTTGGCGGTGGCCTGATGATCCTCGTGATGATCTTCGCGTGCAGGCACGAAGACATGGATTGCGCCTGTCTGTTCAATCGTCCTTTCAAAACGCGCCGCGATGTCCTGCGGATCGACGCGATAGAGCGCTGCATCGGGTAGGCCCATCCAGGTCATGTCTCGCGCGGTGCCGCCGAGGCATTCGATGGCGCTCGCAAGCTCGGCCCGGCGCAGGGTGCCAAGCCGTTCAGGTGACCACTCGCGCGATCCGGGATGGCTGGCGCTGCCGTCGGTCAGGCAGATCACATGGCCCCCGGCCCCTGCAAAGGCACGTGCCAGCAGGGCCCCGCATGCCAGCGATTCATCGTCGGGGTGTGGGGCCAGCACCACCAGCTTCTCACGGCCTTCGAACACGGCCGAGTCGTGATCGCCATCGACCTTCATCCCCAAACCCCCCATGCCCGATCATCCTGCACCAGCGCCTGTCGCGCTGCCCGTTGCAGGAAGGCGTCGCGGGCCGCCTGGCGCAGATAGACTGAAAGATCGCGCGCCATGCGCCCGGTTTCGGAACTGGACTCGAAATGGCGCAGGCCGATGGATTGCTCGACCGCGCGGATGGCGTCGAGCCCGACTTCCTCGGTAAAAAGCCGCGCCGCGATGGATGTGGCAACGATCTGTTCAGCCTCGAGAGAGGTATCGACAGAGACCTGCGCGGCGCGTTCGGTCAGAGCGGCGCCGGCCCAGGCGCGCATTAGTACGGCCATCAGACGTGCCTGCTGCGCCTCGGCCTGCATCCGGCCCATGGCGCGCAGCTCGGACGCTGCCCGGTCCAGCAAACCGATGGCGGCACCAGCCTGAAGCGCGGCAATGCGCCAGACACCGCCGACGAAATGCGGCTCTCTCAGGTAATCGTCCGGTTCACCGATCCAGTCCTCCACGCTAAGCCCGGAAAAATCGTAGCTGCCCGAGGCGGTCGCGCGCATCCCCTGCATTTTCCAGCAAGAGGCGTCGGCGCGGTCGGCGTCACCAACATCGACCAGCGCCAGCCGCACGCCGGCATCGCTACCCACGCTCACCACGGCATGGCTGACAGTGCCCAGACCCGAGGCGAAACACTTGGACCCTTCCAGACGCGTACCGCTCGCGTCCAGCGTCACCGGCACCGGCCCGTCCGCACCCCAGACGCCCAGCAGGCCACCCTTGGCGATCCGGGCATCCACGGTGCGTTGCAATGCGGCCGACCCGTAAAGATGGATCAGGTGGGTCGCATTGACATGCCCTTCCCAAAGCCGCCCGACACTGAGGTTCGCGGCCCCCATCTGAATCAGTGCCCGCACAGTGCGGATCGGGTTGGCACTGCCGTCATCGCGCAGCAGGCCAGCCTTCCGCAATACCTCGATGGAACGGGACACAGGGCTTTCGCCCCGCTCCTCCGGGCCGGCTGCGGCACGCAGATCATCACTCACCTGCGGCGGCAGGGAGCCACCATTCAGATCCGGCTTCGGCGAGGTGGCGAGGTGGCGCGTTTTCATCGCTGCGCCTCGCAAGCCTTGTCCTGCATGACTGTCGCAGACCGCAGGAGCCGCGCCCACTGGCGGGCGACCACGTTCAGGCGGAAGGCCGAATTGCCGCTCACCGCCGACGGCGACCGTCGCCAGGCGTCGACGCGCTGGAAAATCTCGCCCGGATCGTTGCCATTCACCCGTTGCCGCGCATCCGGGACGATCTCGTCATTGGCACCCAGGCCCCGATGCACGAGGACCGGTGTGCCTACGGCATTCGCCTCGGCCAGCACCAGACCGAAGGTCTCGGCGAAGCTGGTCTGCGGATAGAACAGGCACGAGGCGCGGCGCATCTGGCGGATCAGCGCCGGGTGGGACAGTGCACCCAGGAAGACGACGCCCTGCGGCACCGGGCCGGTCTCCCACCGAAGATAGCCCGGATCTGCCACCGCCAGGGTAAGGTCCGGGAAGTGCGCGCGCAGCGCAGCGAATTGTCCGAACACCTGCGCCAGCCCCTTGTGGGGGGAACTGGCAAAGAGCAGCCGGTTCGGATCGCGCGGCGTTCCGTCGGGCCGCAGATCGTTGTCCAGCGGGTTGTAGATGACGTAAAGCTGCGGTGTGGCTTGGTCGCCCAGAAACGCCTGCAACTGGCGGGCATGGGTGTGCGATACGCAGATGACGGGAATATTCGCCTCTTTCAAGGCTGTGCCCATCTTGCGATTGTGGCGACCGGGATAGATATGCAGCCACAGGAAGATGGCTGTGTCGGGATACCGCTTGCGCAGCTTCAAGGCCACTTTCCAACGGTTAAGAACAAGCACGGCATCGAAATTACGGGCCGGGTCCAGATCGGCCAGAGGCCAGAGCCGCCCGGCAGGCGAAATTCGCTTTTCGGTGCGACCCCTCTGGAAATGGACGACGTCAAACCGGTCGCTCAAGGCGCTTGCAACGCGCAGCACCGTGGCCTCGGTGCCGCCCAGTCCGCCGGTATCAATGTCGGGCAAGTCGTAGCCCGCCGCGCTGCACGGATCCACGATGGCAATCCGCGCTGACGCGGTTTCGTTGCGCATCGGTTTCATTGCGCGGCGACCTTTGCAGCGGGACTGGCGAGCATATCGCTTACCCGCTTCGCGGTCGCCTCTGTTGCCGGGATTTCGCGACGGTGCAGCCAGTCGGGGCGGCTGATCTGGGCAACGTCAAGGTTCGGGATATCCACCGGCACGGGGTCGACTCTGCCCCTTGCCCGCCAAGCCTCAACCTTTGCCCAGACCCGCGCCCGGTCCGCCCGGCGGCGCGCGCTGTCGTAATCCGACACTGCCGATTGCGTTAGGCTGTCTGGCGTCTCGATTTTGGTGAGCAGCAGTTCCGGCACGATCCAGATGATTTCGCCGTTGAGGATCAGCCGGTTGCGGAACTCGCGGTCCTCTTCGATGCAATCCTCGAACCCGCCGAGGCGGCGGAACACATCGCTGCGAAAGAGGCCCGAATTGACATGCGTCCATTCACCGGGCACCTGCGATCCCATCTGCAGATTCGGGAACACATCATCGAGCAGCGATAGGTCGCGCCGGATCTCCACTCGCCGTCCGTCTGGCAGTATCAGTTCATGATGGGTGAGCGCGGCGCTCACCTGCAGCCGCTGCCCGCCCTGCTTGTTGGCAAGGCGCCAGTTCAGGCATTCGTCGGCCCGAACATCCTGCGCTGTCAGCACGCGGACTTGATGCAGCACCTTGTCGCGGTGCGGGATGTCGTCGGAATCATGGAAGGTGACCGCATCGCCGCCCGTCAGCAGCAAACCGGCGTTCTTGGCCTGTGCCGTGCCGAGATTCTGCGCCAGCCGGACATAGTTGAACTTCGGATGCGCAAGATAGGGCGCCACGGCCTGCGCCGTGGCATCGGTACTGGCGTCGTCGATCACCGTCGCACGGGTGTTCCACCAGCTTTGATCCAGCGCTGCGCGGATGGCACTGTCGATCAGATGCGCGCGGTTGTAGGTTGGAATGACGATGTCGACAAGCGGGGAGCGCGGATCGGATGTCATGCCGCGGCCCCCTGTGCGGGCGCCGACACCGCGCCGCGATAGGCGCGCAGGCTAGTGCTGGTTAGAACCGCCGCTGGAAGCGGCAGCATCAGTGCTGCAAGCGCGGTAAGGACGATCGGATCCGCTGGTTGCGCGATGGCAAACAACAGGACGGCGATGATGAAGATCAGGAGAGGGCAAAGTGGCAGCGCGCTCAACGCCGGGCGGTTGCCGCCGGTCTTGTCGGTCACAAGGAATTTAAGGCGGCAGCCCGTCAGGGCGTCGAACGTCGCCTTCGCCGATTGCGGGGCCAGCGCGATGCGGCAGGCAAGCGCACTGAGGGCGACCCCCGGCGGCAGCCTGTCGCGGCAGCTCCGTGCCAGCACGCGGGCAACGATGTCACAAAGGCTCAGTACGATGGCAACGCCTGCCAGAACCGCGGGAACGGTGTGGCCCTGTCCGGTCACCAGCAACGCGGATAGCAGCAGGCAGGGTACCATCGCCAGATTGAACCACGCGGTCAGCTGCGACAGGATCGCAAGCCGCTTGGCAAGGGTGAGTGAGCCGGCGGGGCCGAAGACGAGGCGGGCATGGCGCATCAGCGTCTGGGCATTGCCGCTGCACCAGCGATAGCGCTGCCTTTCCAGTTCGCGCAGCGACAGCGGCAGCAAACCCTCGCCGACCACCTGATTGATGAAGCGGCCCGAAAAACCCGCATTGCAAAGACGCACGCCCAGTTCGGCATCCTCGGTCGTGGTCGCCCCCGACCATCCGCCGGCGGCAATCAGAGCCGTGCGCGAGATCACGCAGAGCGTGCCAGTCAGCAGCACCGCCTCGGTGTCGTCGGCGCTGGCGGCGTTTGTGCGAAAATATTCCTCAAGCTCGGCGTCCACACCCGGCGCCGCAGAGGCTGTGCCGTTGTAGGCTTGCGGAAACTGGACGTAGTCCGCGGCGGTCCGGGCAAGGGCGGCGGCGGCATGTGTCAGGAAGTTTTTTGACACAATGTAGTCGGCGTCGACCGTCACGATATGGGTGGCGCGCGGGTCGGTATGCGCAAGTGCGATGTTGAGCGCGCCGGCCTTGGCCCCTCTCACGCCGGTGCGATGCAGGAACTTGATCCGGCCGGCATGACCAGCGCAGAACCGTTCGACCGGCTTCCAAAGCGCGGGATCGGCGGGGTTGTTATCCATCACGATGATCTCGTAGCCTCCCGTCGGACAGTGCTGCGTCAGCAGGGCGCGCAATGTTGCGATTACGAGCTGAGGCGGTTCGCAATGGGTGGCCACATGGACCGAGAACCAAGGAGCAACAGAATTCCGCGCAACCCGAGAGGGATGAACTGGCAGACAGGCGACCAATGGCCGAAGCGCAAACAGGGCGATCTGAACCAAAACGATCGCACCGCAGATGGCGGCGCCGATCACGGGAATCCCTGCAGCGATAACCAGTATGCTTAGGGCCGTAAAAAGCCGTAAATCCACCGTTCACCCCCAAGCGTTAAAAGGCGATATTCGCTTCTAGAAATCGGTGGCTTGCAGTATTCCCGGCCACCGACATCGCAACACTTCCTCTTGCCTTTGAGTTCCCGCGTGCAGGCGCAGTGC
Organism: Erythrobacter sp.; assembly: GCA_002695185.1. The sequence goes on along the minus strand of NZOF01000191.1, from coordinate 723 downwards.
ACCCTCATCCGCAAGATAAGCCTGCCTCAGAAGGGGAGGACTGGCTTTCAACTGGATTGAAAGGCAGTCAGATCAGACTTGCGGAAACCAAGACGTGTCCATCTCGGCATAGCGATCATGGAAGTCGGTAAGCTCGATCATCTCGTCCTCTCTCAGAACACGGATCTGATCGTGATCCCGCTGGATAAAACCTTCGCGCTCAAGGCGGATGAATGTCTTACTGATATATACGTTGGTCAGCCCCAGATAATCGGCGATCTGACTCTGGGTCATGGGCAAACGGAAGGCATCGGTCATCTTATGGTTGGTGATGCGCAATCGCGCCAAGAGATCAAGCAGCATGTAGCTGATCCGCTCCTGTGCGCTCATCCGACCCATGGCGCGCAACACGTCGATCAACACGACATGATCCCTAAGCGCGATCGAGACGAGCAGAGCAGAAAGCCGTGGCGATTCCCGAAGGATTTCATCGAGCGAGGATTTCGGGAAAGGACAAAGGCACACATCCTCGACCGTGCGCAAGGTCGTGGTCGCGTGTTTGAGCGCGACATCGGGAAACCCGATAATGTCGCCCGGATGATGGATCTTGACGATCTGGCGCCGGCCATCGGGCAGGTCGGTATAGCTGAACGCCCAACCATGCTTGACGACGGCGTTGTTGCAGAAAGGCGGCCTGAGGCGTGAGTGCCCCTTTCCCGTTCAGGCTCAGGCGACGCGGACGAC
>NZOF01000190.1 GCA_002695185.1 Erythrobacter sp. | reverse complement strand
GCGCAGCGCAAGGCGCGTTCCTCGACCGTCGCACCATCCTTGAAAGGGGGTCCCTTTTGCGCGCCGATCGGGGGTCCCGTTTGGACGCCGATTGACAGCAACAGCGCAGTCCATCCCCGGTATCGCTGGCTTGCGATGTAAGCCGAGCAGATCTCATGCTGTGTTGTGAGCGAATTGACTTCGTGATCGAGGCGGCTGTTGGTACTTTTACGCGTGTAAATCGCACAACGATTGGGTGCGCTGAGAGGGTTGTCGGACATTGGTAGCCTCCGTTTGATGGAGGCCGAGTGTGGGCGCGTCTGTAACGCAGGAACATATCCAGAGCATTGTCGGGTTTGGCATGCTGGAGGCCGAATCGAAGCTTGTAAGATCAAGACAGCCGAAGAGAACCGCCCGCTTCGTCAGCAAATCCGGCTAAGCGGTTTGGCTAATTCTGATGGCCCGCCAGAGCTTTGGTAACGGTCAGCACCACGGCTGCCGGCGCCCGGTCCACGTGCGGGCGAGACCTTCGCTCACGAGCTGGTCCCCAAGCGATTGGCCACCCCGAACGACGACCCGAAGTTTGCGTCCAAACCGGTCTTCATCACGATTTCCGATTGGTCGAACCTCGAAAGCGCCTTCGTTCAATAGGTCACGCAGCCGATGAGTGGCTTTCATGCCGAGCTGATACTCGGCATCACACTTGGGTTCACTGATCTCGGGCGTGTCGATGTCAGCGATCCTGATCTTCTCACCCTCGAGCCAGAAGGTGTCGCCATCCACGACGCAGGTGCGACGCGTCATTCCACATAGCTCAAATCGTGGCGAAGACGCTCCCGCCATCAGCGAGTGCCTCGACGTGAGCTCTGAAGAGGTGAACAAGGCCTGGTTCAGTGTGGGCCAGTTCAATGCCAGCATTCCGCCAGCGAATACGATCGAAAACGCGCCTAGTCCCAAGATCCACTCCTTGCGCCGCCGCTTGCCGCGCTGCTTCTTCAATTCGTCCCTGAAATCGAAGCGAATGATATTGTCATCCTCTGTGCCTCGATCTTGTTCTAGATCCATCAAACTCAGTCTTTCCCACTCAAGCAATCCGTTATTCGCCACTGCTATACGAACACGCTTCAGATGCGCGAGCTAATTGCTTGCCATCTGTCCAGAACGCTGCGGACATAGCCTGGCGTTTCGTTGTTTCGGGGAATGCCGCCAGCACGGATAACCGCTCCAGGCCCCGCGTTGTAGGCCGCAAGAGCGAGATGGATCTGCCCGAACTTGTCGAGCATCTCTCTGAGATAACGTGCCCCACCATCGATGCTCGCGACGGGATCATGCCGATTCGCGACGCCGAGATAACGAGCAGTGCCTGGCATCAGCTGTGCTAACCCCGCCGCGCCAGCGGGGCTGATCGCCATCGGGTTGAACCGCGATTCCGTCCAGATCAGCGCCTGCAACAAGCCTGAGGGGAGACTGTATCGGAGCTCTGCCTCTCGGACGTTCGCCGTGTAGATTGCCTCGCGGAACGAGGGCGCTGCCTTGCTTGGTCCCCAATCCATTTCACTCTGTGCCGCAACGGAGGGCTGGACAGGCTCAGCTTCTGCCGGTGTGGGGCGATGTTCGAATATCGCGAAGGATGGCGCGTCTGCCTGGGCTGAAACCTGCACCGCCTGAACGGTCATCAGGAGCATGCCGATCATTCCAAATCTGATCATCTTCCATCTCGCCGCATTGCTTCGAATCGAGATAGAACGTATGGTGAACACGAAGGTGTAGGAAAGTGTTTTGCGCGCGCGACTGGGAGGAGAGGTCGCTCGCAAGGGGGCGGTATTTTGAGCCTGAGGAGCCCCACATGTCCCCCGTGTTATCCAGCCCTACCAACTCGTCCCTTGCTTCCGTGGCAAAGCAGCTTTGCGAGGAGCTCGGTGGCCATTGGTCCGGCGCCAAAGGCATGGCACGATGCCCGGCCCATGATGATCGAACGCCCTCGCTCGGCGTAACTTTGGGACGACGCGCCATCCTCTTCCACTGTTTCGCGGGCTGCAGCCAGGATCAGGTCCTGACGGCGCTCGCCGGACGAGGTGTTTCGCCGGCGAGCATGTTTTCGGGGAACGCCGAAGACGATGCACGCGCCAATGTCGACAAGCCCGCCCACCGCGCATTTGCCGAGCGTATCTGGCGCGAAGCGACGCCAATCGGTGATACCCCCGCCAAGGCCTATCTTGAGGCCCGCGGCATTCGCGCTGTCTCTCGCGCCCTAAGATTCCACCCTCGCACCCCGCTCGGCCCGAAGGGGAACACGCAGTACTTGCCTGCTTTGATCGCCGCAGTGACCATGGATCATGGGTTGGTGGCCATTCACCGCACGTTTCTCAATCTGGTAAGGCCCGCAGTCGCCCCCTTCGACAATCCCAAGCGCGCACTCGGGAGCTTGGCATCGGGCGCCGTTCGTCTCTTCGAGCCTGTCGATGGGCGGCTCGGCCTTGCCGAAGGCATCGAGAGCGCGCTCGCAGCCAAGGCTTTAACCCAGATCCCTTGCTGGGCCTCGCTCGGCAATGAGCGTTTTGGCCTCGTGTCGATCCCGGAAAGCGTGCGTGAATTGCACCTGTTCGTCGACCATGATGCAGGCGGCGACCTTGCCGAGGAACGCGCGCGCAGCGCCAACGCCTGTGAGAGCCGAACGATCGTCACGCGTCGTCCGCGCGGTCCCGGGAAAGATTGGAACGACGCCTTGCAAGCATGGCTGCGGTCCAAGTCCTGACGAAGAAAGAGGGGAGAAGGCCTTTGGCCTGATGAAGCCCGGCAAGTGGACTGGGCTTCGTCAGGAGGTTCCAAATGCCAAGCTCTGCCCCCGTTCTCTTGCTTCCCCCACCCTCTCAACCGCTGGCCCTGCTGGCCGCGCGCACCATCGCCGCAAGCATGGCATCCGGTGAACCGATTACGCGTCGGCAACTGCATACGCTTCTCACCGATCATTTCGGGCGCACAGATGCAGAGGGGCGCTGGTCGGTGCGCGATGCGCATATCGCGTTGGAATTGGCTCAGACCGAATACCTGCAGGCCAACGCACAGATCGACCTTACCGCTTCGGCGGCCGACGCCGACCGGATGTTTACGGCGCTGGAAGCCGAGCTTCCAACCCAGACCAATCGCAGCGACGAGCAGATCGAATGGCAGCAGTTCGCGACGCCGCCGCGCCTTGCCTGGCTTGCCGCCCGGGCTTGCACCCTGGTAGCAGACGAGCTCGTCCTGGAACCCTCGGCCGGAACAGGGATGCTCGCGGTTTGGGCCGCCAAGGCTGGCTCGCGACTTGCTCTCAACGAAATCTCGCCGCTTCGCCGCGACTGCCTGAATGTCTTGTTCCCGGCTGCCCGCGTGACCGGCTATGACGCCGAACTGATCGACGAATTGCTCGATCCCGCCATCATCCCGAGCGTCGTGCTGATGAACCCGCCCTATTCGCACGGCATCGAGCGAGGGCACGATAGTCGCACCGGCTCGCGCCACCTGCGGTCGGCCTGGAACCGTCTGGCGTCAGGCGGTCGGCTTGTCGCGATCATGCCCGAATGGTTCGATTGCGCGAGGTTTCTGACGGGGCTGAAGGGGCCAGCCTCGCTGAGGCTCAATGCCGCGGTCGAACGTGCTTTTGTGAAGCACGGCACCGGGATCACCACTCGACTACTGGTCCTGGACAAGGTCGAGGGCTCTGCCGAACCTGTCGTTGAGCGCACAAACGACTTTGGGCGCCTTGTCGATCTTGTCGATACCTTGCCCGCCAAGGGGGGCATGCAAACTGCTCCTGAGCAATCGAGTCTTCCGGCGCGTACGCCGTTCCGACTGGTCGTCTCCTCACGCAGGTCGCTGCCGATACCGGCAAGGATTACCCCTGCAGCGCCGACGGCCATCTGCGCATTGACCTACCAGTCACTCGACATACCTGCGCCGATTGCGCCCCAGGTCGGGCACTATCTGCCCTATCGTCCCAGCCGGATCGTGATCGACGGTGCGGCCGAGCATCCGACACCGCTCGTTGAGTCCGTCGCCATGGGCTCGATCGCGGCGCCGATGCCCGAAGCTGTGCCGCAGCTGCCCGACGGGTTGGTCGCCAAGGGCCTGCTGTCTGCGGCCCAGGCAGAGACGCTCATCTACGCCTCAAGCGCCCATGCGCGCGATCTTCCCGGGCGGTTCGAGCCGGAGGACAAAGGCTGCTCGCTCAAGGCTTCGGCGGAGGGCCAAGTCTATCGACAAGGATATTTTCTCGGGGACGGCACAGGCGCCGGCAAGGGCCGTCAGGTTGCGAGCGTCATTCTCGATCGCTGGGTGCGCGGGGAACGCCGCCATATTTGGATTTCGAAGAACGAGGCGCTGCTAGAAGATGCCCGGCGCGACTGGGCTGCGCTTGGCGGCCTACCGATCGACATCCAGCCTCTGGCTTCCTGGAAACTCGGCACCTCCATCGCCATGCGAGAGGGCATTCTCTTCGTGACCTACCCGACCCTGCGTTCGGGCCGAAACGATGCAACCCGCCTCCATCAGATCCTGGCATGGGCGGGCGACGACTTCGACGGTGTCATCGTGTTCGACGAGGCACACGCCATGGCCAATGCCGCTGGAGGGGAAGGATCGCGCGGCAAGGTCAAGGGATCGGAGCAGGGTATCGCTGGAGTGCGCCTGCAAAACCTCCTGCCCCGCGCACGGGTGCTCTACGCTTCGGCAACAGGCGCGTCTGACGTCAACAATCTGGCCTATGCGACGCGCCTTGGGCTGTGGGGGCCCGAGACCGCCTTCGCCAATCGCGAGGCTTTTGTCGCCGACATTCGTGACGGCGGAATCGCAGCGATGGAGCTGGTCGCCCGGGACCTCAAGTCGCTCGGCCTATACACCGCGCGCGCATTGTCCTTCGCCGGCGTCGAATACGAGATCCTCGAGCATCGCCTGAGCGAGGATCAGATCGCGGTCTATGATGCCTACGCTGAAGCCTGGGCGATCATCCACGCCAACCTGCGCGACGCACTGGAGGCCACGCGGATCGTCGATAGCGAAACCGGCGGGACGCTCAACTCGGGCGCCAAGTCCGCAGCGCTGTCCATCTTCGAAGGAACCAAGCAGCGCTTCTTCGCGCAGCTGCTTCTGTCGATGAAGCTGCCCAGCCTGTTACCAGCCATCGATGCGGCGATTGCCGATGGAAGCGCCGCAGTCGTCCAGCTGGTCTCGACCGCAGAAGCCATGCTCAATCGTCGGCTTGCCGACCTCTCGGACGAAGAACGCGAAGCGCTGGAGATCGATCTGTCACCCCGGGAATATGTGATCGACTATCTCGCCAAGAGCTTTCCTGTCCGCCTCATGGCCGTCTTCATCGATGAAAACGGCAATCCACGCTCTGAGCCGATGAGCGACGAACAAGGCGCGCCGGTACTATGCCGATCGGCACTCGCCGCGCGCGACCGGATGATCGAGCAGCTCTGCGCCTTGCCGCCCATCGCGACCGCGCTTGATGCCATCATTGAACGCTTTGGCGTCGATCAGGTAGCGGAAGTGACGGGCCGGACGCGTAGGCTTATCGTCGGACGCGATGGTCGTCAGAAGCTGCAATCCCGTTCGCCGCGCGCCAATGTGGCTGAAACCCAGGATTTCATGGACGGCGCCAAGCGTATCCTGGTGTTTTCCGACGCTGGAGGAACCGGCCGCAGCTACCATGCCGATCTCGCGGTCAAGAACCAGGCTCGCCGCGTTCACTTCCTGCTCGAGCCGGGCTGGCGGGCTGACGCGGCGATCCAGGGGTTGGGGCGGACCAATCGCACCAATCAGGCATCTGCTCCGCTGTTCAGGCCTGTGACGACCGACGTGCGCGGCGAGCGCCGGTTCATTTCTACGATCGCACGCCGCCTCGACAGCCTCGGTGCCTTGACGCGCGGGCAGCGCCAGACCGGCGGTCAAAACTTGTTCGATCCGGCTGACAATCTCGAAAGCATCTACGCCAAGGAGGCGCTCCACCGCTGGTTCGGGCTGTTGTTCACCGGTAAGCTCGAAGCGGTCAGCCTCAGGCGCTTTCAGGAGCTGACAGGTCTCAGTATCGAAGCCCCTGACGGGTCGATGGTCGATGACCTGCCGTCGATCCAGCGCTGGCTCAACCGCATCCTCGCACTTCCCATCGCCCTGCAGAACGCGATCTTCGATGAGTTCCTGGGGCTGGTCGAGGCGAGGATCGATGCCGCCCGGCAGGCCGGAACACTCGATCTCGGCCTTGAGACCATCGCGGTAGAAGACTTCACGGTCCTGTCGGACACGCTGTTGCGCACGGATCCGGCGTCGGGCGCAACAACCCATCTGCTGGAATTGGAAATTGCCAGAGCTTTGAAGCCGCTTACACTGAAGCGGCTCGAGGAGCTCCACGGCCTCGCCGGGCAACGGCAGCAACCCGTTCGGAACGCCCGCTCAGGACGGGTCGCCTTGCTCGTGCCCGTCCGCAGCATTCTTGCCGATGACGGCACGCGCGTGTCCCGCTCCGAATTGCTGCGCCCGCTGAAGCGCAGCCACATCACCGAGGATCAGCTGGCTGAGAGCAGTTGGGAGGCAATCTCCGTCGACACTTTCCGCGAAGCCTGGGCAGCCGAAGTTGAGGAAGCGCGGACCAGCCACAAGCGCGAGCGCCTCTATCTTGCGACGGGCCTTCTGCTGCCGGTCTGGGACAAGCTTCCTTCGGATTTCGTGAGGGTGAGCCGCATCTCGGCGGTAGATGGCCGGTCGCTCCTTGGCCGGGAGGTTCCAGCCCATTGCGTGCCCGAACTGTGCCGGGCGCTGGGTTTGGAACGCGAGCAAACGCTATCCGCCGATGACATCGTCCAGACCGTCCTAGCGACCGGCCGACCCATGGAATTCGCCGGCCGTGAGCAGCTCATGGTCAAGCGCAGTCTTGTCAATGGCTCACAGCGAATTGAATTGACCGGATGGAGCGTGGCCCGCCTTGACTGGTACAAGGCCCAAGGCTGCTTTTCGGAAATCATTCGTTACCAGACGCGCCTCTTCGTGCCGATCGAGGGTGCAGCGAGCGTGATTGCCAGATTGGCATCATCCGCATAGAATGTTGCCAATTGGCATTAAGTGGCGTATATGATGCCATATGGAGATTTGCCATGCTGGCACTGCAACCCGTTGATACTGCCGTTACCGCTTTCCGTCCCGATCCGATCACACAGGACGAGGCAGCTGCCATGTTCCGGGCAGTCCTCAACCTGTTCGGCAAATGGGAGCTGACCGACGACCAGGCGGCAACGCTGCTCGACATGCCAGTGCGCTCCTATCGGCGCTGGAAGGCCGAAGGTGCCGGGCGCGTTTCGCGCGATGGCCGAGCTCGGCTGTCCAACCTGATGGGCATTCATAAGGCGCTTCGGATCATCTTCTCGGAGGCAACCCGCAGCTATGCCTGGATCAGGTCGGCCAATGATGCCTTTGGCGGATCCAGTGCGCTCGACGTGATGCTCGGGGGCGAACTCACCGACATTATGCGGGTGCGTCGCTACCTCGACGCCGAGCGTGGTGGCTGGTGAGCGGAACGGCGGATATTCCGATTTCTCGAGTTGAGTGGAAGGGCGCTGTCAGGATCATCCGCAGCGCCTTTCCGCCGATCGACCTGTTCGAGGACATCGCTGATCCAGCCGACTGGCCGCTGCTGATCTCGGCAGAGCAGAAGACCAATCCCCGCATCATGGCGACGATCGGCAATCTCGACCTCGTTCCGGTTGACCGCCGCATTGGCGGCAACGGTGCCTCTTACCTCATGGCGCCATTCACCCACGTAAGCACTGATCGGCCGAGCCGTTTTACCGATGGCAGCTATGGTGTGCTTTATGTCGGGGACCGGTTTGAAACCGCACTGTTCGAGACGATCCACCACCATGCCCGCTTCATGGCGCGGACGAAGGAAGGGCCTGGCTGGACCTCGCAGTTCCGGGAGATCGTCATGGCGATCGATGCAGACCTACATGATCTCAGGTCAGCAGCTGCGGAACCGGCCCCGATGCTGGACCCTGACAGCTACGCGGCATCTCAAGCTCTGGCTGCGAATCTCAGAAGCGGGGAATCCGACGGCATTGTCTACCCGAGCATCCGGCATCCTGGTGGGGAGTGCGTCGCACTCTTCTACCCGGACTGCGCGTCAAACCCCTTGCAAGGGCGGCACCTCGACTATCACTGGGATGGGGCGGGCGTTGATCTTGTCCGCGATGCCGGATCCGGCGCCGTTTTCCGTATCGTCGACTTGCCGCCCGATCCTGTCTGACCGCATGAGTTGAGCTTCCGGCCGAGTGCTGTAGGATCTCCTAGCACAGTTGACGGCCAGCAGACTCATGTCTGCGCACCAGCCTTCACGAGTTCATGAAGGGCTTTGTCCGGCGAAACCGGGCCCTTGTACAGCGGGCTACATGGTGTCTCCGCTAGTTTGGCGGAAATCGCCAGGAGGTCGTCATCATCGCCCTTTTCATAGGTATAGGCGGCGAGCCAGAATTCGGCCTGCTTAACGAACTCGTTGAGGATGCCGACGACGCTCCGGTTCGCAGTTTTTGCGTACCGGACCTGGTCCATCCGCCAGACTTCCTGGGCAATGAATTCGCTTGGGACGCCGTGCTCCTTCAGGACCAGCGCCAAGTGAGCTGGAAATCTTCGACCAAGGGCGGCCGCTGGAGCCAGCGACATAAGTACGGGAAGGAGCGTACGCTCGGAAACTAGCAAAGCTACCTGCGGCTTCCTGAATATGGCGGTGGCGTACCAGTTGCCTAGGGCGGTGTCGCTTTGTCCGGGCTCAGCGATCTCGGGTTTGATCCGATCGAGCAGTTTCTTGGTGCAGTGGAGGTGGAACATCGCGTCGGAAGGATAGTGTTATGTGCTCTGCGCGTCCATTGAGGCTACCTGCCTCGCCGCCTGAATGGCAATCGCTGACTTAATTACTGAAAACTGCGAACTGGAGCCAAACCATCGGAACCGGTTGCCGCTCAGTCGCAGTCTTGCATTCGGGTGCCACTACGTCCAATCCGACGCGATGATACGTTCCAAGCCCCATGATCTTATCGAGCAGATGGTGAAGCTTCTGGAGGAAGTGGAGAACCGTGCCGGTGCCGATTTCTCTGGGGTTGGGATAATTGTGACCCAGACCTCCGAGTCTCTGCCTATAGTGAATTTGCGTCCGACAAGTAATGTACTCGAGAGTGGCGATACCTCTACGGCACTGGCGAATATCTCGCATCCTTGGCACGAGCATCATGATGGATTTCATGTGCTAACGCCTCAACTAAATATTGAAAAAGTAGCTCAATATTTCTCGCCTCCTATTGCGCCCGATGTGCGCATAGACCGTCGAAAGCTCTTTGGCGGACGCTATCTTGCCGCTTTGTTTGGTTCAAAACTTCCCGGTGTGCTCGCGACAGGGATCTCTAGCCACGATTTCGGTATAGCGATTTTTCAACAGGGGCAGGAGAAATTCCATCGTGGGGCCAACGGAAAGCGGCCCCAAGCGGGGAGGGATCTTAAATGATCTTCGCCCTGAACCGAAGCCTCATTCTAAGCGCGCTCGTGCTGTTGGTCGTGGCAATCTGCGTGGGGCTACTAAGCTTTGGCTACGCTGAGACCCCTCACGATCTGCTCGGTTGGTCGTCCAAGATTGCATTGCTGATTAGTGGTATAATTGTATTGCTAGGAATCCGTCCGGTATTACGCGCAATGCACTTTATCACTTTCGCAAAATATTGGTGGTTCCCATGGCTAGACGGGGAGTGGCGTGCCGAAATTAGATCAAATTGGCCAAAAGTTCAGCGCATGTACTTGGCGGCCAAGGGCGAAGGCCTTAAGTTCGATGCCCTTGCTGCACCGCTTACCGATGCCGATGAATTGGTAACGATGGCTTCAGTAACTATCCAATCGAGCTTGTTCGAAATCTCGATTGAAATTGCACCTGACGGAACCAACAAAGTCAGTCGCACACGTTTTGTGCAACCGCGTTGGGCAAGACCTGACCGACCGGAACTTAGCTACGTTTATGCCCAGCTAGACAACGCTGTTCTGGCCCCAACGGATACGCGTCAACACTACGGGGCCGGAATTGTCGAGTATATTGAACGAACAGGCGAGTTGTCAGGGCACTACTGGACCAACCGCAAGGCACAGGCAGCGTTAAACACTGCCGGAACGATCACTATGCGCCGCGTCGCTAAACCTAGTCTTTTGGCACGACTCAGGCATCACATATCATTGAAGGGCTTGGACTGAACCGGCTTCTAGCGCCAATAAGTGGTCGGCTGATATGGTCGTGCGGCAATGGCGTGCACGGGCCAGCACCTCGAGCCAACTGACGCTACGCCGGGTTAGTGGGTAAATTGCCGTAGTGCGGCAGCAGCACATGTCCTGACGCGCCATCATGGACGATCACCGTCAGTCCGCAGGGAGGCGGCAACTGCCCGACGATGACGAGCACAAAGCCGGCGAGACGGTGTCGGGACAAGCGGACCCGGCTCGACATCGTTTTGTGATCGCGGCCGGATGGTGTCGGGCGGCGCTCAGGATGAGTATGCCAGTCGCCGATATAGTGCAGATCACGCGCGAACATGGCGTCGATCTCGGCTTGCTCGCAAGCGCGGTCGGGAGCGAAAAAGAAGCGCCCTCGTCTGTCGTTGGGCCTAGGTGCGGTCGCCTCGCTCACCACAATGCGCTGCCCGTCGATCCGGGCGAAAAGCTGGCCGCCGGCTTCACGGTGCCAAAAGCGAAGCTGGCGATGCTGTGCAAAATGAGCGAGCACAGCCGGCTCAAAATGGATTATCTCGCCCGACGTGCCGATCGGATAGTGTAGCATCAGCGATCGCTCTTGCCGCAAACGGGACAGGCTAGATTGTGCCGCCAGGTGCGCTCGACCATCGTCGTAGAGGGCCGGTTCTGCGTCGCGGTGCGCCAATCCTCGGTCCATGCACCGCCTATCCGGCCGATGGAAGCCTCGCGTCCGCTAACAATCCGATAAGTAGCGCTAGCCGCGCGGCCGAGCAGATAGTCTAGCGCGAGATCGGCGGCCATACCGGCGATCACCGCGATCTCCGATGCCCCGTAGGGCTGGAAATGGTTGCCACACGCAGCCTCCCGCTGGAGCATTGATCTTGGAAAATCTGCCACCTGGAAAAGCGCTTCGCCGGTCATTGAAAGGCCGCAAGCGAGGCAACCGCCGGTATCGCCGATCAGTGCCGCATGGCCCCCGACCGCATGGGGCTCAGCCCAGGCGTAAAGTGTTGTCGCGGGGTATCCCGCCTCAATCTGCCGAGCATTGAACTCGGCTTCGTGCGACCAGCTCCCGATGGTTGAAACGACCAGGTCCGCCTGCTGGAAGATTTCGGGTTGATCGGTAGCGACCTTCTGCCAATCAGACGGATGTCCTGTGGCGCGTGAATGAGGAAAGTCGTGCTGCAAACGCTGCGCAAGGGCCGCTGCCTTGTTCTGGCGATACTGCCTCGCGCCGAGGACATGCCGGCTCGTATTTTCGAGCTTCATCAGATCGGGGTCGATGAGGTCGATCTCACCCACGCCGGCTTGGGCAAGCAACCGGGCGATCGGCGATCCGAGCGAACCGCAACCCACCATCACTACGCGCGAAGCGCGGAGCATCGAAAGATCGGTATTGCCGTCGCGTCCGTGGATCCACCAAGGATCAGCTCGTTCAACACGGTGCCGCATGAGAACTCCATGCCGGGCTTGCTCCAGAACGATCGCAGGTGGTGCCTTGCCTTTGCGGAACCCCTTGGCGCGTTTCGGTCCGTTTCGTCCGTGGCCCTTGTGGGCTTTAACCGTCACGGCCGCAAAGCAGGGGCCGTTGTCAGTCTGAGCGCCTAGCACGACGACCCAATCTTGCTGTTCGTGTCCCAGGAACCTGTCAAAGTCATGCGATACTGCTTCGCCGAGCCGTGCGGCCAGTGCACGAACGTCGTCCGGGGTATTCGGGTAATCCGACGGCAGGAGAGGCTGGTCGAACCAAAGAAGAAAGGCCGACGAGCATTCGGCATCGCGTTTCAGGCCCTTGCCTGCTCGATTAGTGAGCCAAGCGTTCAACGTCGCACGATCTTCGGCGACGAAATAGCCAGCCTGCGATCGCCATAGTCTGACCCGACGGGTGTCGCCGCACGGGTCGATCAGGCTTTGGATCGTGCCGCCTTTCGCCGTGGGATTCCAATAGGAAAGGAACTCGCTTTGGAACTCCGTTTGATTGGTGCCAGCGATGCCATGCTCCAGAATTTCAGCGGCTCCACCGAGTACAGCTTTCACGATGGCGACCGGTTGGCTGTGGTCGAACTCGTCGCAGTCCTCGATAATGCAGAGCCGCCCGTCTTCCTCGACGTGCGGATAGCTTGGAAACGCCGGCGGTTGGGCCAACGCGACCCTCGGCCGGCTGCGCGGAAACCGTTTATCGAGAACCAAATCCAACGCTACCGCTTGGTCGAGTATTGCTACATCAAGGCGCCATCCGCAGCGCGCGCCGCTAGCCATGTAGCGTTGCAGTTCGCTGTCCGTGAGCGGTCGAGCACTCGTATTCGCCGTTAGCCAGTTCCCGACCTTGGCTTCGATGTCCGTTCGATCCGCGCCAGGCGCCTCAGCCATAGCGGCCGTCGCCACCCTTTTTGACCGCTTCTCGGGCATCGGGATGATCTGCAAAATCTTTGAGGATTCCGGAATTGAGAATAGTCGGCGCACCGATCGAAGCATCTATCACGACGAGATCTTCATCGTCGGGTAGATAGTCGCCCAGCGCGGCACGCAGGTGCTCGATCACCGTCCCGGATTGGTTGGCGGCCAGCGCCGAGTCGATCCTCATCACGAGGTTGCGCGCCTTGGCGATGAAGTCCGCGCGGCATTCGCGCGTCCAGCCTTCATCTAGATATTGCCCGTGGACCACAGGATTCGGAATTCGGCGCTCCAGCAGTTCCGGGAGGCGGTTAGCCACCATTTGCAGCGCGAGATCGTCACGATTCTCGGCAATCGAGCCAACGGCTTCGTCATAAGCAGTGACGACGCACGCCATCAGAGCGATCGAACTGAGACGGCAGGAGGTCCAGTTGTGATCGCGCCACCCTTTCAGATAGCGACAGACGCGCCGAAGTTGCTGCCCATGTTCGTTGATGGCGCTCTGAAACCAGTCTTCGAGTTTGCGCGGATCCGACGGCTTCCACCCTTCTTCACGATGTGCGAGCATGATCTGGTCGGTAGGTAGGCGGGGATAGATCTGCTCGGCGAAGGAGACATTTTCATCGAGCATTCTTGTGTCGAATTGCATCGATGTCGCGGCTTTTTCGAGCAGCTCCTCGAACTCGTCGTCAGGAATGGCATATAGCGCAAGATCGATGTGCGCGTCGTCGTCAATCTCGACCCGAACGCAAGAAGGCTTGTCTGTGACGAGGGCCCATCCCTTGCGTTCGCACAACGGGGTAAGGATCCGTTCGACTGCCGTGAAGTATCCAGCGCTTACGACGACGGGATGGGTAGTGCCATTCTGGCTCAGGAAGGAGACCGGCAGGAATACGCCATCGTCGAGGTCGATCTCTTGGGGAGGGTTATGGGTCGCACGGTTGAGTGTGTGGTAAGACCAGCTTCCCTGCATCCGGAACTTTGGGCGGAGCGCGAGGTCGCTATCGGCGAAGGAAACAGATGCGAGCATCCTTGCATCGAATAATTGCCTGCGCTCGACATGCCCGCTCCACTCGCGCAAACCCGAACGAATCTCATCGCGTATTTCATCGCGAGCGACCTGCAGCGTCGTCCTCTGCTCGGTTTCGACCGTCAGGCTTCTGAGGTACGTGTCATGTTCGCCTGAACTGAATAGCGTCCTGTGAGCGTTTGCCCCCAATTTTCAAACCTCCTTGTCCGGCGCCATGCGCTTATCTGGGAAGGAAAATAGTGGGTGGTACTGGCAAGAACAAGGGGCGAACAGAAGTTGTTCCCTGCGAATGGTTCAGAGGGGAGCGGGCTTTGCCCTGATTGAGCCAGTGGGGCGTCGAAGGTCGATGCACCGGGCTCACAATCAGGAGTACGTCCCATGATCAAATCGATCCCGCTGAACAAGCTTGTCCAGTCTCCCCGCAATGTCCGCCGTCACAGCGATCCAGCCGCCGATGCCGAACTCAAGGCCAGCATCGCTGCCCATGGGCTGCTGCAGAACCTCATCGTCCGGCCTGCCGCGAAGGGCAAGTTCGAGGTCGAAGCCGGCGAGCGGCGGCGCCGCGCAATGCTTGCACTCGCAGACGAAAAGATCCTCGCCCGCGATCACGAAGTCACGTGCCTCGTGCTCGAAGACAGCGCTGAAGCCGCGGTCGAGACCAGTCTCGCGGAGAACTTCCACCGCCTGGCCATGAACCCAGCGGACGAGGCCCAGGCTTTTGCGGCGCTTGTCGCAGGCGGTGCGACTGTTGAGGATATTGCGCGCCGCTTCGGCCTGACGGTCCGCTTCGTCGAGGGCCGTCTGCGTCTCGCGACGCTCGCGCCCGCCGTGTTCGAGGCACTGGCCTCCGGCCAGATCACGATCGACATCGCCAAGGCCTTCGGTGCGACCTCGGACCAGGAGATCCAGGCTCGCGTCTTCGAACAGGTTTCNTCNGCCTACTATGCGCCCAATCCCGACAGCATCCGGCGNATGGTCCTCTCCGGGACCGTCCGGGGCAGCGATCCGCGCGCCCGGCTCGTTGGNCNNGANGCCTACATNGCNGCCGGNGGNCGNATCGANCGCGANCTGTTCGATGACGANGACAGNGAATCCTGGGTNGATGTCGCCTTGCTCGAGAGCCTCGCCGCAGCGAAAATGNAANAGCAGGCGAAGGCGCTCGCAGCCGAGAAGGGTCTNGCCTGGGTCAAGCCNACGCTCGATCCCTATGCCAGCCACGATCTGGTCGAAGGGCTGGTNCGGCTNCCNGCCGAACCGGCGCCNNTNACCGAAGCNGAANTGGCGANGCTCGANGANCTNGATGCCNCNTANGACGAGCATGCNGNGATCCTCGAAGANGAGGACAGNGCNGAGGAGGCCGTNGCNGCGGCCGAAGCGGCNATNGAGGCNATCGAACGCGANTGCCAGGANATNCGCGCNCGCCCNCCNGTCATCGCGNCNGAACTCAAGGCCGAAGCGGGCATGATCCTGGTCCTCTCGCGCGATGGCACGCCGGTTCTCCAGCCCGTGTTCTANGGCGAGCGACAGGCNGAACCTGCCGAAGCCGACAGCGGGATCGAAGTCGTTCCGGCNGACGATGGCTCGGACAAGCGCCGGACCACCTTGTCCAAGCGCNTGGTCGANGAGNTGGCCATGCAGCGCCGTGATGTCCTGGCCCTGCATGTTGCCTCTGATCCCGGGCTTGCGCTCGACGTCATGGTCTTCACGCTGGCTGATGCCGATACGCACGACTGGCGGGCGCGGGCCGCGACCACACTGCGTGCGCCTCTTCCGGCAGGGCCGATCATTGGCTTCGAAGCCAAGGATGCTCCGGCCAGTAGCGCGCTCGCCGAACTCAGGTCTGGTCTCGACGAAAGCTGGCGCACGGGCGCCGACGCGACTGCCCGCTTCGACCTGTTTCGCGCGCTGTCCGATGAGAGCCACGCCGCATGGCTTGGCTATGTCGTAGCCCGGTCGCTCGAGGCGAGCCTCAACATGACGGGCGAGCGTCAGCTGCCGTTTCAGGATCACCTCGGCAGCCTGATCGGCATCGACATGGCGCAGTGGTGGCGACCGACTGCGGCCAATTACTTCGACCGAGTGTCAAAGCAGGTGATCCTCGACGCGTTGACCGACGTCGGCGGTCTCGAGCTTTCCTCGCGCTTTGCTGCGGTCAAGAAGGGCGACCTCGCGATGAGTGCCGAGCGCGTCTTCGCCGGCACCTACATCACCGAAGTCGAAGTGCGCGAGAAGGCTCTGGCCTGGGTGCCTGAGGTCATGCGCTTCACTTCCGCTGCGCCAGAGGCTGGCGAGCCGAAGATTGACGCCAATGACGCTGGCCCCCGTGTCGACACAGAAGATCAGTCCCCCCGCGAGCTGGCCGCCTGACCTCCTCCTGACAGGCAAGGCCACTCGCACCTCGAGAAGCGGTCCTTCGGCTTACGCCGGAGGGCCGCTTCCTTTTTGGGAGGAGAGCAGAGGGGGCTCGGGACCCTGTGGCACTGACCGGCGAACCCGTCGCCGACTGACCAGATGCCAAGATCAGGAGAACCATCATGGCCTATCGCAAGGGACAGAGCAGCGGCTTGTCGCCCGCCACCCGCATTACCCAGGAAATCATCGCGCGCCTAGAAGCCGGCACGAAGCCGTGGATCAAGCCGTGGCGCGGCGTGCCCGTTTCCCGCCCCTTGCGGGCTTGCGGGATACCCTACCGCGGCATGAATGTGTTCTGGCTGTGGATGGTCGCTGACATGTGCGGCTACGCCTCGCCGTTCTGGATGACCTACAATCAGGCCAAGTCGCTCGGCGCCCAGGTCCGCAAGGGCGAGAAATCGACCATCGCGATCTTCTACAAGAGCTACACCAAAGAGGTGGAAGCTCCCGATACCGGCGAAAAGACCGACGAAGCCCGCCGGGTGCTAAAGGCCTATCCGGTCTTCAATGCCGATCAGGTCGAAGGTCTGCCCGAGCGCTTCCATCCGGCGGTAACGCTCGATCTGGTCGAGCCTGAAGGGCGCGAGGCCGAGCTCGACGCTTTTTTCGCCGCCATCCCCGTCAATCTGCGCCACCAAGGCTCTGAAGCCTATTACGAACCGACTGCAGATCGCGTGACGATGCCGCCGACCAGCCTGTTTTCCGGCTTCGACCACTACTATGCCACGCTCGCCCACGAGCTCTCGCATTGGACCGGCCATGCCAGCCGCCTCGGGCGTGACCTCAAGAACCGCTTCGGCACGGCGGCATATGCCGCCGAAGAACTGGTAGCCGAGCTATCGAGCGCCATGCTCGGCGCTGAGCTGGGCCTGCCCGTCACACATCTCGACAGCCACGCGAGCTACATCGAGCATTGGCTCAAGCTTCTGAAAGACGATGACCGCGCCATCCTGACGGCTGCGGCCAAGGCCGAGGAGGCGTCGAGCCTGCTGCTGAAGCTTGGCGGAAGGGTCACGGCCGAGCAGTTTGACGACGCGTCAGATGATGCTGCGCTTGCGGCCTGAGGGAGGATGCCATGGGCCGATCGGTCAGCTATCCCAGCGGCGCAATCGTCGCCTTCACCGTGGTCGAGGTCGAAGCCGAGGACGACTGGGAATTCGAGTATGAATGGCTGCGCGAAGACCTGTGCGAGCGGGCCGGTCGAGCCTTCCCGTCGCTGATCCCGCACGACGGATGGCGCGGCCGGGAGGATCGGATCCTCATGCGCAATGCCTATGCGGATTTCGGCGTATCGGTCTACGGCGGACTAGTGGCCGTCTGGATCGTCGAGCGCGATGACGGCGCCTATTGGGACGCCGATTGGCGAACGGCACGTTCACCTCGCGCACAGCGCTGGCTGTCCCAGATCGCATCCCGCTTCGATGCCACGTTCGGCGACTACGACTGCCTCGGGCACATGTCGAACGGAGAGGGTGTTTACACCAAGCGAGCGGCTTGAGCCGAGCCGGGTCGGTGCATGCATGAGGCATAGGGCGTGCCCCTGCCAATGTCTGTTCCGACCGCCCATGGACTGACGCCATGCGAGAGAGGCCCTGGGCCAGCCGCCAGTGTTGCGCAACCCGGCTTGGTCGGGCCCGTGTTGGCCTTCGCCCTTTGGGCTCAAGGCCTGCCCGCGCCAGCCCGCCAAGCCAGGTTTCCCCTGACGGGTGCGCAACCCTGCCTGAATGCTGGTCCTGACGGGCTCTCGCTGGCGCAGCCATGAACGGGTGCGTCGGCCTCACGTCAGTCAGGAGGACATCCCATGCACACGTCATTCGCCGACCAACTCGCCGGGCTCGATCTCGCCGGCTTCTCGATTGGGCCTGCTCCCGTATCGACAAGCGATTTCCCAGTCCGGGAGGCGGTCGTCCAAACCCTCGAAGCGGTCTGGTCCGATCTTTTCGCCATGGTGTCCGGGACCGCTCTAGAAGCCGACGCCGAGGATCTCGGCTGGGCTTTCGTCAACATCTTTCACCGCTCCGCCGAGCGCAAGACGACAGCCCTTGA